>CADCPV010000001.1 GCA_902803345.1 uncultured Eubacteriales bacterium
GGCGCATTCCGGATGATCTCCGTAAAGGAGCCGACGACAAAGGCCACAAAAGCAACAAACAAGAGCGCCGCAAAACCGATGCCGAAAGAGACCAGGCTCATCAGCCGGCGGTTTTTGTTCCGCAGCTTCTGGGTGCTGATCTCTTCGATTTTTTCAATAACGCGTTTCCTGCTGTAATTCATGGCAAAATGCTTTTCCTGTGTTTATTCAGAAGCGTAAATCACACTGCGAAGTTTCATGACAGTGTCGTTAATGTCTTTCGGAATCAGGATTTCATTCTGGCTGTAGTATTCGCCGTCATAGGGGATCCTCTGCTCGACAACCTCATAGTCGATAATGGTCGGCAGGTCGGTCATCAGGTTCAGGGTTTCCCCGGCACTCATGTTGTGTGTGACATAGGGGAGGACCTGATCCGCGAAAGAGGCCAGCTCCAGAACGCTCATGTTCCGGGCTTTTTCGATCAGGCAGTTGATCACGACGCGCTGGCGCTGGGTGCGTTCGAAATCAGCGTTTCCGTGGTAGCGGATCCGGCTGTATTTCAGCGCCTGCGCACCGGTAAGGTGCTGCATGCCTGTATTATAGATTCCCACTTCCGCCATCTCGGACAATTCATAGTCCTTGATTTCGATATCGACGCCGCCGAGAATGTCAATGATATGCTTCATGTCCTCAAAGTCGACGCTTGCATAATTGTCGATCGCGACGCCGTAATTGGTCTGAAGCGTTTCCACTAAAAGCGGACCGGCGCCGACCGCATAGGCGTGATTCAGCTTTCGCACACCGACACCGGCGATATTGGCGTAGAGGTCGCGCATGAAGGAAGTCATATAGAGTTTGTTCGTATTCTTATTGATCGTAATCAGGATCATTGCGTCGGAGTTGCCGTTCCAGGACTTGTTGCGGCGGTCGACGCCGACCAGAAGGAGATTATAAATCTTGTCGAGAGCACCTTTTTCGATCTCTTCAACAGTCAGCTGGTTCTGTTCGACCAGTTCGTCTTCAACTTCGGACGCAACAGTGGCAACTTCTTCGGTGCTTTCTTCCTCGGTTTCCTCTGTGTTCGAGACAGGGACCGTTCCTTCCGTCATTGCAGTTGTTGTATCAGTAAGATCATCATCGCTGACGTAATTGCTGCGGTTGAAATAATGCAGGAACATCACGAAGACACTGACAGTCAGAAGCACGACGATTCCGAGTATAACGAGAAGCGCGATCAGAAGCCCGCGTTTCTTTTTCTTTTTTTTCAGACGCTGCCGAAGGATTTCCTCCTGCGGAGAATTGGGTTTCGCCATCTTAAGTCATCCTTTCCTGAAAAGGGGATTTGTGTACAATCCATTATATTTTACTCCTTTTCATGGAAAATGTCAAAATAATCTTTTCCTTTGGCTTTTCTGAAAAAAGCCTTTACAGACACACCGGTCTGTGCTATAAATAGAATCCGGAAAGCGATGTCTTCGGGGTTGGGTGCGATTCCCTACCGGCAGTATAGTCTGCGAAGCCGACATTCGGCCCGAACCGGTGAAATTCCGGTACCGACAGTTACAGTCTGGATGAGAGAAGTTACCGGTTTTTCCCAGGATCAGGCGGATGTCCGCCTTTTCCGAAGAAACGGAATGATCTTATAAATCCCCGGTCAGACAGAAACCTGGCCGGGGATTTTTCTTGAGACACGCCTTTCAGAAACAACTGAAAAGGAGAGCTTTATGAAAAACGAAAAAGTGAAACAGCTGGTTGTGATGGCAATGTTGGCGGCGCTCGCCTATGTACTGATGGTCCTGATCCGGATCCCGGTCGTATCATTCCTGAAATACGAGCCCAAGGATGTCATCATTACGATCGGCGGATTTATCTACGGACCGCTCACGGCCTTTCTGATTTCTTTTGTCGTCTCCCTGATCGAGATGATTACCGTCAGTGATACCGGCCCGATCGGTGCCGTAATGAACCTGATCTCAACCTGTTCGTTTGCGTGTACGGCGGCATTTGTTTACTGGAAAATTCCGCGCCTGAAGCATAAACTGAAGGGCGCGATTATCGGCCTCGTACTCGGCGTGATTGTGATGATCGGTGTCATGATGCTCTGGAATTACTTCCTGACGCCGATTTATATGGGCTATCCAAGAGAAGCGGTTGCCGCGATGCTTCCGACAGTTTTCCTGCCGTTCAATGCCCTGAAAGGCGGCCTGAATGCGGCAATCACGATGCTTCTTTATAAGCCTGTCGTTCTGACGCTTCGAAAAGCACACCTTGTACCGGAATCTTACGGCGCTCCGAGGACAACCGGCAAAAAAGTGGGCACGACCATCGGCGTTGTGGTCAGCGCTTCAGCCGTGCTCATAACCTGTATTGTACTGATCCTGGTCCTTCGGGGGATCATCTGACTTACTTCACATTCCGGAGGTACAGGCAGCAGAGCCCTTTCAGGAGAAGATTCTGGTCGAGGATGATTTCCTTTTTGCAGAGCGGAAGGACCGAAGCGGCATCGCCGCCGGTCGCGATAATCGTGCAGGGAGAGCTAAGCTCTTCCTGCATTTTTTCGGTCATGCCGTCTAAAAGGGCGGCAGTCCCGTACATAGCGCCGGAGCGCATGGCATCGACTGTATTTGTGCCGATGACCTTTTTCGGGACAGAAATCGAGATGTCCGGCAGAAGGCTCGTGCCCGAGGAAAGCGCCTGATAGGAGAGTCGGATTCCGGGAAGGATCGCGCCGCCGCGGTAACAGCCTTTTTCGTCGACAGCCGTCAGCGTGATGGCTGTCCCCATATCAATGATAATTGCCGGAAGCGGATAAAAATTCATCGCCGCGACAGCACCGACAAGAAGATCGCCGGCCAGGGTTCCGGGATCGTCGATCCGGACATTCAGGCCGGTTTTCATGCCGGGGCCGACAACGAGGCAGCGGACCTGAAGAAGCGATTCCACAGCCTCACGGAAGGACTCTGTCACCGAAGGCACGACAGAAGACAGGATTGCGCCTGAGAAGCCGTCCTGCGGAATCCGGTAAAATGACAGAATCCCCGAAAGCCGCACTGCCGTTTCAGCGGCAGTTTCCCGCTCCCGGGTCGTGAGGCGAATGGTCTGAAGGACTTGTCCGTTTTCGATACAGCCGAGGACAATATTGGTATTTCCGACATCAATGCAGAGAATCATACCGATATCCCTTTATTTTCTCACGGAACGCTGTCCGATGCGGATGATCTGGACGATCACCGGGCTCAGGATCAGGTTGAACAGAAGCTCGAACAGGAAATTTCCGCCGACAAAGCCGTAGAGCATGTAGGCGCCGACATTTTCGTAACCGGCGGCTGCCCCCCACTCGCGGATGGTCGGAAGGAAGAAAATGACACAGCCGAGAAGAAAGATACCGGTGTTGACAACCGGGCAGACGATCGCGGCTACAACAACGCCGAGATTGATCTGCCAGCTCTCCTTGTCTTTCTCTAAATTCTTAAAGACCAGCGCCCATTTCTTCAGGAGATTGTATACAATTCCAGAGAGGAAGCCGGCAAGGGTTCCCTTGAGGAGTACCGTAATAACGGTCCCTGGGATGTTGATCGCCAAAAATGCAGCGGCATCATTGATCAGAACGACCACGCTGAACACGAAGCCGAGCCATGCACCGGCAAGAGGTCCGTACAGTGCCGCACCGACAACGATCGGGATCAGGACAAGGGAAATGGAGAAGGGGCCGAAACGGATAAAGCTTCCGAGCATCTGGAGAACGACGACAACGGCCGTAAGGATTGCGAGCCCCGCGATGGTGCGGGCCCCGAATTTCTGTTTTGTCATAGGATTTGCCTTTCTGCTGTCGCCCCGCCTTAGGATCACGGGTGCGGCGCAGCATTATTGTAGAAAAAGAAAAACAAAAAGTCAATGAGATAAAACAGAGAAAAAAAGAAAAGAAAAATGCCCGATTCCGTCATTTTCATATAAAACAGTTTACGGAAACATAAAATCATGGTAGAATAAAATTACTTATGGAAGGAGACACCGCCATGACCGATACCGAATACCTTTTGACAGGGGATGACGTCAAAGACTGGGAAACCCTGATGTTTCTGTACAGTTCCGCACTCCAGGAGATCAATACCAAGATCGAAATCCTGCGCGGCGAATTCCAGATTACGCATCACTATAATCCGATTGAACACGTAACCTACCGCCTGAAGTCCGCGAAAAGCATTGTCCGGAAACTGCGCCGGGAAGGACATGAAACGGATATTGCCAGCATGCAGCAGTACCTGAATGATATTGCGGGTATCCGCATTGTCTGTTCCTTTACTTCGGATATCTATAAAATCGCAGATATGATCAGCAATCAGGACGATATTAAGGTTCTGATTATCAAGAACTACATCGCGAGTCCCAAGGCAAACGGATACAAGAGCTATCATATGATTGTAACCGTGCCGATTTTCCTTGCAGACGGTCCGGTGGAGACCAAGGTCGAGATCCAGATCCGGACGATTGCAATGGATTTCTGGGCCTCACTTGAACATAAGATTTACTATAAATTCGAAGGCGACGCGCCGGAATACATCAAGGATGAGCTTGTCGCCTGCGCGAAGATGATCAATGCGCTTGACGACCGGATGCTGTCTTTGAATGAAGCAATCCAGGCCCTTGTCGGTTCGGAATCCCCGGAAGCATAGAACGGATGATCGTAAGCGCCCGAAGAAACTCATAACAGCAGAGAAAAAGAGCTGCTTGCTTTTTCTCTGCTGATTTTGTATAATAAGCTATATTATGCGTGGAGGTACTCCATATGGAACAAAAAGAAAAAAAGATCGGAGAAGTGAAGATCGCTGACGATGTCGTTTCGGCGATTGCCGGACTCGCTGCAACGGATGCGAAGGGTGTCGCCTGTCTTGCGGGCGGCCTGACGCATGATATGATCACGAGCTCCGATGTGAAAAATATCCGCAAATCGGTCCGGATCTCGATTGACGACGGCTGCGTGGCCGTGAAGCTTGCCCTGATCCTGACCGGAGGCCGCAGCATTCCCGAAGTGACAGATGACGTGCGCGAGAAGGTTGTGAACGCGATCGAGTCGATGACCGGCATGAAGGTCACAGACGTCAGCATTACGATTGCCGGAGTGAATGTATGACCATTACGAGGAAAAAACTGCGCGACCTGACCTTTAAGATCGTGTACTCCTGTAATTTCTATCCGAATCCCGAATTAGAGGAGGAGACCCGGCTGTTTCTTGAGCAGCAGGAAGAACTGAGCGAGGAGGATCGGGAAGAGATTCTTGCGCGCTGCATGGATATATTCCCGCGGATTCCGGAGCTTGACCAGGAGATTTCCGAAAAAACCGAAGGCTGGCGGATTGAACGGTTTTCGAAAGTGGATCTTTCCATCATCCGGCTGGCGCTTTACGAAATGTATTATGACGACGAAACGCCCGAGAAGGTTGCGGTCAACGAAGCCGTGGAGCTTGCAAAAGTCTACGGCGGAGACGAATCGCCCAAATTCATCAACGGCGTACTTGCGAGGCTGATCAGAAAGGATCTGTAAAAGGAGCACTGTATGACCTTTGAGCAGGAACTTTCCATGAAAACCGAAGAGGTCGAAGAGATCATCGAGCGCTTCCTTCCGGCGGAAGAGGGGCTGCAGAAGACTATCTTTACGGCCATGAATTACAGTGTGCGCGCAGGCGGGAAACGGCTGCGTCCGCTGATTGCGCTTGAAACCTTCCGGCTTTTTGACGGACACGGCAGGATCATTGAACCCTTTGTCGCGGCTGTCGAGTTTATCCATACGAGTTCTTTGATTCACGACGATCTTCCGTGTATGGACAACGATACCCTGCGGCGGGGGCTAGAGACGACGTGGCACAAATTCGGTGAAGACATGGGCGTTCTTGCAGGCGATGCGCTGATGATGTATGCGATGGAAACGGCCGCGACAGCCTTTTCCTACAATCTGAATATTAAAAACGTCGGGACTGCCATGCATGTGCTTGCAAAAAAGACCGGAATATACGGCATGATCGGCGGCCAGACAGTGGATGTGGAGGAAACCGGAAAGGTCCTCACACCCGAAAAGATGGAATTTATCTACGATCTCAAGACCTGCGCGCTTCTGGAAGCTTCCATGATGTGCGGCGCGATTCTTGCAGACGCCTCGCATGAAGATGTTCAGAACGTCGAACGGATTGCGAAAAAAGTCGGAATGGCCTTTCAGATCAAGGACGACATCCTGGATGTGACTTCGACAGATGAAGAGCTTGGAAAAAACGTGGGCTCTGACGAGAAAAACGAAAAGACCACTTACGTGAGTTTATACGGACTGGAAGAAGCGGAAAAGAAGGTGGCGGAACTGACGAATGAAGCGGTCGCGCTCATGCAGAACCTGACCGGCGAGAACCGCTTCCTCGAGAATCTTCTGATCTCGCTGATTTCAAGGAAAAAGTAATCATGCTGGATAAAATACCTACATCCGAAGAACTTCGGGCCATGAAGGATCCCGAACTCAGGAAGATCGCTTCGGATATCCGGGAATTTATTATCGAAAAAGTCAGTAAAAAAGGCGGTCATCTGGCATCCAACCTGGGGACGGTCGAGCTTTCGCTCGCATTGTTCTCGGTTTTTGATTTTCCGGAGGACAAGGTGATTTTTGACGTCGGACATCAGTCCTACACCTGGAAAATCCTGACGGGAAGAGCAGATGAATTTGATACGCTCCGGGATTACGGCGGGCTTTCCGGCTTCCCGAAGCGCCGGGAATCCAAATACGACAGCTTCAATACCGGTCACAGCTCGACATCGATTTCGGCGGGACTCGGATTTGTCCATGCGCGGGATCTGATGAAGAAGGATTATCACGTGATCAGCGTGATCGGGGACGGTTCGATGACCGGCGGCATGGCCTTTGAGGCACTGAACAACGCAGCTTCCCTGAAATCCAATTTTATTATTATTCTGAACGACAACGACATGTCGATCGGCGAGAATGCCGGCGGCATGCACTATTATCTGATGAATATGCGCGCTGGCAGGCGCTACAACAAGGCAAAGTCCAGTGTAAAAAAGACCCTGAACAATATTCCGGGCGTCGGCACCGGGCTCGTCAGCTTCATTTCCAATACGAAGGATTCCATGAAGGAGATGGTGCTTCCGGACGGCATGGTTTTTGAGAATCTGGGCATCACCTACCTGGGACCTGTGGATGGACATAATGTGCGCGAGATGCGCAAAATCTTCCTGCGTGCGAAAGAACTGCCGCGCTGCGTCCTGATTCACGTCAAGACCCGGAAAGGAAAAGGCTATCCGCCTGCGGAAAAGAATCCTGAGCGCTGGCATGGAGTGGGGCCCTTTGATCCGGAGACAGGGAAACCGAAAAAAGCAGCGAAAAACCCGGAGTATTCCGGGATTCTCTGTGATTTTCTGAGCCATGCGGCAAAAGAATACCCGGACCTCTGCGCGATTACGGCTGCCATGGGCGACAGTACCGGGCTTTCCGGTTTCCAGAAGGCGGCGCCGGAACGCTTCTTCGACGTCGGGATTGCGGAGCAGCATGCAGTCACATTTGCAGCAGGGCTTGCGGCTTCCGGGATGCATCCTTTGTGCGCGATTTATTCTTCTTTCCTGCAGCGGGCTTATGACCAGATTGTACACGATGTCTGCATGCAGGACCTTCCGGTTCTGTTCTGTATAGACCGGGCAGGAATTGTCGGGCGTGACGGCGAGACGCACCAGGGCGTTTTTGATATCAGTTTCCTGAGCTCCTTCCCGAACATGACGCTGATGGCCCCTAAAAACGCCGAAGAGTTCCGGCAGATGCTGAAATTCGCGACGGATTACCGGCATCCGCTTGCAATCCGTTATCCGCGGGGAGAGGCCTGCACGGATTACGCGGGATTTAATGCGCCGCTTGAGTACGGCAAAGCAGAACTGATCCGGGAAGGAAAAGAAGTTCTGATCCTTTCTGCGGGTTCGATGCTCGGATCAGCAGACCGGGTCCGGGAACTTCTCAGGGAACAGGGTCATGACGCAGCGGTCCTGAACATGCGCTTCCTGAAGCCCTGGGACCGGGAACAGGTTTTTTCGATGATTCAGTCCGGAGACTTTAGGCTAATTGCAACGGTGGAAGACGGCATCGTAAAGTCCGGCTTCGGTTCAGGTGTCGCTGCTGCAGTATCCGAAGCGGGATTCGAAATTCCGGTACTTCCGATCGGCATTCCGGACGAGTTTGTCCCGCAGGGCGACGTGCCGGTTCTGTATGAAAAGCTCGGCATGGATCCCCAGAGTATCGCGAAAAAGATTCTCGGGAGGCTTTCATGAAGGAACGCCTTGATGTGCTTCTTGTGAATCTCGGACTTGCGGATTCCCGTGAGAAAGCCAAACGCCTGATCATGGAAGGCATCGTCTATGTGAACGGCCAGAAGGAAGACAAGCCCGGTCAGAGTTTTGATATCTATGCGCCGATCGAGGTGCGCGGAAATACATTGAAATATGTTTCACGCGGCGGCCTGAAGCTGGAAAAGGCACTTCAGAGCTTTCCGATTGCACTGAGCGGAAAAGTCTGCATGGACATCGGCGCATCCACCGGCGGTTTTACGGACTGTATGCTTCAGAACGGAGCCGAAAAAGTCTATGCGATCGACGTCGGACACGGCCAGCTTGCATGGTCGCTCCGGAATGATCCGCGGGTCGTCAACCTGGAAAAGACGAATGTGCGGTATCTTTCGGAAAAGGAAGTCCCGGAACCAATTGGATTTGCCTCGATTGACGTCAGTTTTATTTCGCTGACGCTGGTGCTTCCGCCTGTAAAGAACAGGCTTTCCAAGGGCGCGGAAGTTGTGGCGCTGATCAAGCCGCAGTTTGAGGCAGGACGCGAAAAGGTCGGCAAAAAAGGCGTCGTCCGGGAGCCTGAGACACACCTTGAGGTCTGCGAAAAAGTGATGGATTTTGCCCGTTCCATCGGCTTTTCGGTTTCGGGGCTCGCGTATTCTCCGATCCGCGGACCGGAGGGCAATATTGAGTATCTTTTGTATCTTAGAAACAGGGAAGAGGACGGAACCGCTCCGGCAGTCGATCCGGAAGAAGTGGTCCGCCGTTCCCATGAACTTCTGTGAAGGACAATGAAGCACTTTTTTATCATTCCGAATGCGGAAAAGCCTGAAACAATCGACTTTTCCAGAGAGCTATCCGAGTATATCCGGTCAAAGGGCGGCAGCGCTGTGCTGGCGGAAAACCGCTGCTTTGACGGAAAGCGTTTTGTCCGCGCGGATGAGATCCCGAAAGAGACGGAAGCCGTGATTGTGCTCGGCGGCGACGGGACTATTATCCAGGCAGCCCGCGACACGGACGAGTGTCATCTGCCCGTCATGGGTGTCAACATGGGTACTGTCGGGTATCTTGCCGAAACGGAAAGCGAGCGGGCTTTTTCGGCGGTGGACCGGCTGTTTTCGGATGCGTATATGATCGAAGAGCGGATGATGCTTCACGGTCTTTTGGTCCGCTCAGGAGAAATCCTTTGCGAGAACTCGGGCTTGAATGATATTGTCCTTCGGACTTCCGGCATTTCAACTGTGGAATTTGAATTCTGCGTCAACGGGGAACCGATCAAGCGGTATCTTGGCGACGGGATGATCCTTTCGACGCCGACCGGCTCGACAGCCTATAACCTGTCTGCCGGCGGCCCGATTGTGATGCCGAGCGCGAGTATGATCCTTGCGACTCCCCTGAATCCCCATACGATGCTCCAGAGAAGCATCGTGCTTCCCGATGATGCGGAAGTGACCCTGCGGATTACCGGCATCCGCAGAGGAGAGGTGCTCTTAAGCTTTGACGGCACCGTGTATGAAGGGCTCGCATGCGGCGACGAGATCCAGGTCAGAAAAGACGAAAAGAAGGTCCGCCTCCTGAAGCTTGAAAAAAACAGTTTCCTCGAGGTCCTTCGGAACAAACTGGAGTAGGGCATGCTGGAATATGTTCATGTAAAAAACATTGCGCTGATCCGCGAAGCGGAACTCACGCTTTCGGATCACCTGAATATTCTGTCAGGCGAAACCGGCGCCGGAAAATCGATTCTTCTCGGCGCACTGCAGCTTGCGCTCGGCGAACGCGGCAGTACGGATCTTGTGCGGACAGGAGAGAGCGAGGGCTTTGTCGAGCTTGTTTTCTCCGTAACGGATCCGCAGACATTAGAGAAATTGGCGGAACTTTCTGTGGAACCGGAGGACGGAAAACTGATCCTTTCCCGCAGGATCTCCGAGAAAAGGAGTGTGCTGCGGCTGAATTCGGAAGTCGTCCCGGCTGCTTTTGTGCGGAAGGTCGCGGCACTGCTTCTGGATATCTACGGGCAGCACGAACACCAGTCGCTGCTGTCGGAAGAGAATCATCTCCGGTATCTCGATACTTATGCAGGCGCTGAAATTTCGGATGCATTTCAGCAGTATCAGGAGTGCTATCGTGCCTACCGGAAGCTTCGCGAGGAAATCCGCAGCCTTGGCGGAGAAGACGATGATGAACGCCGGAAACGGCTGGATTTTCTCGGATTCCAGCTTACGGAAATTGAAAATGCAAATATCCGGATTGGAGAAGATGAGGCGCTGACAAAGGAGCTTCGGAAGCTTTCCTCGGCCCGGGCGATCGAAAACGCGCTGAACCTTACGCATTCGGCGCTTTCCGGAGAACTTCCGGACGCGCTTTCCGAAGCAATCAGGGAGATTTCCGGACTTGTTTCCACAGATCCCGGCCTTTCGGCGCTTCTCTCGGAGCTTCGCGATATTGAATCCCTGATGCAGGATGCAGCATCCGATGCCGAAGAAAGGCTTCAGAGCCTCGATACCGACGGCGAACGGATGAATTTGGTGGAGGAACGGCTGCAGTTCCTGTCACAGATGAAGCGGAAATACGGCGCGACGGAAGAGGAGATTCTGAAATCCTTTGACCGGCTGCA
>CADCPV010000002.1 GCA_902803345.1 uncultured Eubacteriales bacterium
CCCGGAGCGCACCGCGCCGTCCGTCGATTGTCGGCCGGATGCCGATGACGGGATATGATCCGATCAGTCTTGATGCTGCCATGGAATGCCTCCTCCGAATAATTGATAAGCGGCACAGACTCTGTGCCGGATCAGATATCGAATTCCTGTAATTATTATAGTAAACCTTACACATTTTCGCAATAAGAATTATAAAAAAAGATATTTCCCTGATTGTGTTTTTTTCAACGCTAAAGTATAATAAAAGCGGAAAGTGTACATACTTTCCGCTTCTGCAGATGAAAGGGTCTTTTTTAATGAAAAACCAATATTCCATGAAACATAAAATACTGCGGGCCATGATCTCAATCGTGTTCCTGATGGTTCTGAGTGTCGGCATCGTTCTGGGAATTACCATGAGGAATGTCACAAAGACCCTGATCGATTCCAACAAGGACATGGCCAGGATATCCGGAGACCGCTCCTCCTCTTCCATGTCGGAAGTCATCCGAAGCGGCCTTCTGAATCTCGCCTATGACAAAGCCGATCTGACGGACAGGGTTTTCTACGACTTTGAAGCGACCGTAAAGATGGCAGCAACGGCCGCACAGAAAATCTACCGGAATGAATCCGACTACTCGCCCCGCGAAGTACCGCTTCCGGATGCATCGAACGACGGAAACCTGACCCTGCAGGTCCTGTTCTCGGCAAATACAAACCCGGAGGATCCTGCAGTCAGGAAAGAGCTCGGGCTTCTCGGAAACATCCAGGAAACGCTTTATGCGCTGAATGACAACAACGAAAACATGGCCTCTATCTACTATGCCTCGGAATCCGGTTTTATGATCCAGGCCGACTATATCCCCGCAAAAAAATACGACGATGCGGGCAACCTGATGCCCCTCGAAGCAAAAGAACGGCCCTGGTACATCGGCGCTCGTCTCACAGGCGCTCCTTTCTTCACGCCGGTCACCAAAGATGCGCACACCACGAAATATGGCATCATGTGCGGTGTTCCGGTCTATTCGGACGGCCGGTTCACAGGCGTTGCCGGCGCAGGCATGTATCTTGATGACGTCGAGACCATGGTCCAGAACGTTGATATCGGTGAAAGCGGAAACGCGTTCATTCTCAATAAGGACGGCCAGGTTCTTTTCTCCACCTATGCCGAAGGCTCTCTATCCGTTTCAACGGACGGTAAGGACCTGCGGGATTCGGATGACAAAGACCTGCGCTCCATGGCCACAAACGCCGTTGCCGGAAAATCCGGTGTGGACATCTTCACAATTGACGGAACTCCTTATTATGCAGCTTATGCTCCGATGGAAACCGTCGGATGGTCCTTCTTCCTTGTCCTCACACAGGAGGAAGTCGACAGGCCGACAAAAGCCCTTCAGGAAAACCTGAATGTGGTTTCGGATCAGGCGATTCAGGAAACGAGAGTCCATATCCGAAGATCCATCATTGTACTTCTTTTGGTTATTATCGTGGCCGTTATTCTGACGATCGGGCTGTCGCTTCTGCTGTCCAAGCGCATCGTGAGACCGATTGAACAGCTGACCGAGGAAGTCAGCCGCGTCGAGGGTGACAACCTGAATTTCACCTGGGATCCCGGCACTGGGGACGAAACGCAGCTTCTCGCAGACTCCTTCCGCTCTCTCACCGGCCGTATGCAGACCTATATTGATGACCTGCAGCGGGTTACGGGGGAGAAAGAACGCATCGGCGCCGAGCTGAATATCGCGACCAGAATCCAGGAAGGCATGCTTCCCGATACCTTCCCTGCCTATCCCGACCGCTCGGAATTTGATATTTTCGCGCGGATGGATCCCGCCAAGGAGGTCGGCGGTGACTTCTATGATTTCTACCTGATTGATGATGACCACCTCGGGCTTGTCATGGCGGATGTCTGCGGAAAAGGTGTTCCGGCGGCACTCTTCATGATGGCCTCCAAGATTATCCTGGCAAACAACGCCAAGCAGGGCATGAGTCCGGCCAAGGTGCTTCACGAAACCAACAACGCGATCTGCGCAAACAATAAAATGGACCTGTTTGTCACGGTCTGGTTCGGTATTCTTGAAATTTCCACCGGAAAGATCACCGCTGCCAACGCGGGGCATGAGTATCCGGTGCTCTGCTCCCCGGAAGGGATTTTCGAACTTGTCGACGACAAGCCGCATGGATTTGCGGTCGGCGGCTTCCCGGACGAGGAATACAACGAATATGTCTGGCAGCTTGAGCCCGGTCAGAAACTGTTCCTTTATACTGACGGTGTGGCAGAAGCCATGAACCAGGAACGCGAGCAGTTCGGGATCGAGCGCATGCTTGAGGTGCTGAACAACGATCAGAAGCGCACATCGAAGGAAACGCTGATGGCTGTCCGTACATCGGTAGACAGTTTTGTGGGCGGCGCCGAGCAGTTTGACGATCTCACGATGCTGTGCCTCGAATACCACGGAAAAAAGAGTTGAGGCCTGTGTACCTGCTGACGAAAGGATGTTTCGAAAATGTCTGAAAATGCCGCTCCGGATCCCGTAATGTCCGAAAACAAAGTCCAGGATCCCAAAGCCGAACGCTTCCGCAGAATGACCGAAACGCCGGTGCCGAAGCTGATCGGTTCTCTCGCACTTCCGACCATCATCAGCATGATGGTAACCGGCATCT
Organism: uncultured Eubacteriales bacterium; assembly: GCA_902803345.1. The sequence continues at coordinate 2,644 of CADCPV010000002.1, forward strand.
ACAATACAGCTGACACATTCTTTGTCGGGCGGATTTCCACACAGGCGACTGCTGCCGTGGGCCTTGTATTCTCCGTGATGTCGATCATTCAGGCCTTTGGCTTCTTCTGCGGACACGGCTCCGGGAACTTTATCTCCCGGATGCTCGGCGCCGGTAACAAAAAGGAAGCCGACGAAATGGCGGCTACCGGCTTTACACTCGCAATCATCATCGGACTTCTGATCAGCATTTTCGGCAATATCTTCCTCTATCCGCTGGCGCGGCTCATCGGTGCTACGGAAACGACCATGTACGATACGACGCGCTACATGCGGGTGATTCTTTTAGGGGCACCGGTTATGATGGCGTCGATTGTCATCAACAACCAGCTCCGTTTCCAGGGTTCTGCCGTCTATGCGATGGCCGGCCTTGTGTCTGGTGCGGTCTTAAATATCGCACTCGACCCGCTTCTGATTTTCGTCTTTGATCTCGGCGCAATGGGCGCCGCGCTCGCAACTGTCATCTGCCAGGCTGTCAGCTTCACCATCCTTTTCATCGGCAGCCGCAAAGGTGTCAATATTCACCTCTCTGTGAAAAACATCCGCCTGAACGGGCATTACCTTCTGGCAATCCTGAACGGCGGTTCTCCTTCCCTGGTTCGTCAGGCGCTTGCTTCCGTCGCGACCATGCTCCTGAATACCACAGCCGGCGCTCTCGGTGGGGATGCAGCAATCGCGGGCATGTCTGTTACGACCCGAGTCATGATGCTTCTCTCTTCCGCACTGATCGGTTTCGGCCAAGGCTACCAGCCTGTCTGCTCCTTCAACTATGGCGCGAAGCTTTATAAGCGTGTCCGGGAGGGTTATTTCTTCTGCATTAAGATCGGAACGGTATTTCTGACAGCCATCTCCGTGATCTGCCTGATCTTCGCCCCGCAGATCATCTCGTTCTTCCGCGACGATCCCGAGGTCATCAAAGTCGGCATTGTCGCGCTTAGGTGGCAGGCAGCTGCACTTCCCTTATCCGCCACCGTTGTCATGACGAACATGATGCTGCAGTCTATGGGCAAGGGTATTCCCGCTTCAATCACCGCTTCTGCCCGGAACGGCCTCTTCTTCATTCCGATGATCCTGCTTCTTCCCCGCATCTTCGGTCTCTTCGGCGTCGAAATCACCCAGGCCTGCGCGGACGTCCTGTCGATCGCCGTCTCGGTCCCTCTGGCCGCACGCGTGCTCCGAAAAATGAAGGAGACGGGAACGTAAAAGAGGCTCTTTCTCGATACCGAAAACAGTATCAGAAAGAGCCTTTTAGATAATTACTCAGCTAACCTCAGATTTCAACAACCAGATCATTTCCTTCGACGATCGCTGAATATTTCTCAATCTCCAGCTCCGGAGCGTTTACGAAACGGATCCGGCAGCCTTCGGCATTGGTCCCGACTGAAACTTTGCTGCCCTCTCTTGTCAGCTTCAGGAAATACAGTTCCTTTCCATCCTGATATACGGCCGTTTCCGCCTCGTCCGACAACTGGTAAACTTTGAATTCCACGTTCTTCACAAACGAAACATTCACATTCGGAGCCTCGATCGCAGTCGGAATGATCGAATTCGGCTTCACGTAAAGCGGAATGCCGAAGTAGTCCATCTTCTCCTCATACCAG
>CADCPV010000003.1 GCA_902803345.1 uncultured Eubacteriales bacterium
CATCCGAAATGCTTTTCATTTGTTGGATTTTATGATATATATATTGTAACACACTGTGTTTGAGAACGCACGCGAAACGACCAAAGCCCATCATGTAAAAAGTGCTTGACATTTAGAAAGCCTGCACCATAATAAGGACAACAAGTAAGAGAAGCGGGATACCAATTTTCTTACTTGTTTTGCAAAGAGAGGCAGCATGAATCAATGAATAACCTGGTGACGAAGCAATTTCAGATATTGACAGATATCAATCTTGTATGGGATTTTCTCGCGGACATATATGATCGCGAAAATGGGAGCGGTGTTGCAGCGCCGTTCTTTGAACACGCGATTTTGGCTTCATGGATGGACAATTCATATTCTTTTCTGAACCGATTCTGGTTTGACGGTGAAAGGACTGTCGCTTTTGTTTTTTATGAAGCACCTGCGACAGACATCTATTTCAGCGTGCGTAAAGGATATGAGTTTTTAGCGGACGATCTGATTGACTATGCTGTGACAATGATGCCGAATTGGGGCGGTAAGCAGCAGTTTGTTCTGTTCAACGGTCAGGAATATCTGATGGAAGCTGCAAAGAAACGCGGGTTCACAAAGGTTTTTGAATACGACGACAGATTCTTCGATTTCAAAAATGAGCTGAATTACGAATTGCCTGAAGGATATCATTTTGTTGACCCGGGGGATATCGATCCCGTCAGGATCGGAAAGCTTTGCTGGTACGGCTTTGACCATGGAGATAAGGGGGAGTTTGCTGACTGGGACAAGCAGGATACATCCTTTGACTGGACACCGGAAAAATCATATAAGGACTGTCTTGGCGATATCTTGGCGCCGCTCCCCCATTCGACACCCGAATACAATGTGGTTATCGCTGATGAGCAGGGAGAATATGTATGCTTTTCAGGAATGTGGTGGGTGCCGCAGAACAGACTTGCCTATATGGAACCCCTCTGCACAGCTCCAAAACACAGACGAAGAGGACTTGCCGCTGCTGCGCTGACAGTTCATTATCGCAGGATGAAAGCGCTCGGTGCAACACATATGACGGGAGGCGGAGATCCTTTCTATGAGAAGATCGGATATGGCAAAGGCATGCATTGGAGTTTTTGGAAAAAGGATGTTTGAATGCTTATACCTCGATGGGGAATATAAAGAAACAGACATCCGCATCCGGCATAACGAAGCAGTAACGGCAATATTACTTTCGGTGAAAACACGCTGAGTCTCTGGGGAGAAACCGGACATAAGCTGTGAAACTGCAGAAATAACAATTGTAAACAAAGGGGAACTGCAGATGGAACTTAGAAAACTGAACCTGCAGGATGCAGAAGCAGAGTGGGAATATACAACGGCATTGCCGGCGGATGAGAATGGCTTGACGAATCCTTTTCACGGGGTTTCATATGACGATTACATGGAGAAAGTGCTTCCGGAGCTGATTTCCTACGAGCATCCGGTCAATATGCCGGACTGGTTTGTTCCAGAAACGCGTTACTATCTGTGGGACAAAGGGCAGCTCGTCGGAGAGTTCCGCATCCGCCATTACCTGACGGAGGCTCTGAAGAATGGTGCCGGTCACATCGGCTACAGCATCCTGAAAGATGCCCGCGGGAAAGGCTATGGAACCGCGGGACTAAAGCTGACGGTCGAGATTGCAAAGACGATCATCCCGGAAGATGAGATTTATCTACGGGTGAATAAGGACAACATTGCATCGCAGAAAGTGATGCTGAAAAATGGCGCCTATGTTGCGGGCGAAGATGAAGAGCATTATCTGATGCGGATCCCGAAAACAACGATGGTTTTTGCAGAGAAAAAATCGATGCGGCTGCTTTTCACAATTGATTCCGAAGACTATCAGGGCTGCACCCATACTTATATACGGAATTCAGCACGGAGCATTATCATAAAGAACAATCGAATTGCGATGATTCACAGCCTGAAGTATGATTACTACGAGTTCCCTGGCGGCGGAATCGAAACAGGCGAGGATCCGGTTGACACTGTGATTCGGGAAACGATGGAGGAAGCCGGCCTGTCCGTAATCAGAGATTCGGTTACGGAATACGGCTATGTTCACCGAATCCAGAAGAGTACAACCGTCGAATCGGAGTGTTTTATTCAGGATAATCTCTACTATCTGTGTGCGGTGGAGGAGAAGACAGTTTCCCAGAAACTGGATGATTATGAGGCTGATGAAAAGTTTACACTTGAGTTTGTAAAGCCGGAGGAGGCCATTCGGACAAACCTCATGGAAGGTCATGGCCCGAAGGATCGGCGGATGCTGGTACGGGAAGCAAAAGTGTTGGAACTGCTGATCGCAGAGGGGTATTTCAGTAAAAGTGATAAAATGATGAACAAATGAAAACACTGTATGGTTCTGACGCGGTTATGGTTTTGTATCATGTTTTTCCAGCGATCGGATAATGAAGACATATTACAAATCGGTTTTATGGAGGATTTTCCATGGAGTATAACGTAGATAATAAAAATCTTGATGCAGCAGTTTTTGTTTCATTTGTTAATAAAGTATGGCCGGGAAACTATAACATAGACAGAACGCAGAGTGCCTTATCCAAAACGCTGAACATAACGGCATATGACGGTAATGAGCTGGTAGGATGCTTACGGATTCTTACGGACGGATACTATTTCGGAACGATCACAGAACTTCTGGTTCTTCCGGAGTATCAAAGACGGGGAGTGGGAAGCAAACTTCTGCAGCTGGCAAAGGAGAATACGCCGACGATGTTATTCTTTGGTTCACAGCCGGGGATAGAGGGGTTCTATGAAAAGAATGATTGTCATAAAGGTTTTCAATCCTATATAATAGAAAAGAAAAGACAATAGACAAATCAGTGTTTCGAGGCGTGAAAATGATCAAAACGATTCTATGGGATGTGGATGGCAGATTACGTCATCTCAGATCTGCAGGAACTGATGAGAATCACGGAGGAGAAGATGGTACAGAATCCAAAAATCAGGATGCTTGATGAAGCGGATGACTCCGTCGGTGAATTTATCCATCATGAATTTCTACGATATGGCGAACAGAACGATGTAACGCTCAACTACGATGAATTCTGCTTTATTGCGGAAGACGGTGAAACGAATATCATAGGAGCTGTTACAGGGAGAGCATATTATAATGAAGTTCACATCGGAGATCTGATCGTCAATGAAAGCCACAGAAGAAGCGGGTTGGGCAGACAGCTTGTCCATGCAGTTGAGGCGTGCTACAAAGGAAAAGGGTATGATGTGATCACGCTTACAACATTTGGATTTCAGGCACCGGAGTTTTATAAAAAACTGGGATATACGGTTGAGTTCGTCCGCGAAAACAAAGACCCTAAGCTGGCAAAGTTTTTCCTGAAAAAGGAACTGTGAGAGGGCATTCGGGGACGATACGAACAATAAAAGACTGATCCGGACCGCGAAGATGACATATTCGTTTGAAAATACGCTTCTTTTATGATACAGTATATTCAGAATATGGCATCATGTATTTCGGGCAGGAAGAA
>CADCPV010000004.1 GCA_902803345.1 uncultured Eubacteriales bacterium
CGACATGTTCCGCGAGTTCTACAAGCCCGCCTACGAGAAGGTTTACGGCTACTACAAGGCGCACGGCGTGGAACTGATTGTCCACCATTCCGACTCCTACGCCGCAACCCTCGTGCCCGATATGATCGACATGGGCATCGATATCTGGCAGGGCGTCATGACCAGCAACAACATCCCGGAACTCATTAAAAAGTACGGTGGAAAGATCAGCTTCATGGGCGGCATCGACAGCGCAACCGTCGACTATCCGGGTTGGACCGAGGAAGACGTCCGCCGGGAAGTCAGAAGAGCCTGCGACGAATGCGGAAAGCTCTACTTCATTCCGAATGCTTCCCAGGGTCTTCCGGTCTCCACTTATCCGGGCGTATACGAAGCGCTCACAAGAGAGATTGACGAGTATTCGAAAATTGTATTCGGCTGATCTACTTTCGTCTATAAAAACGGCCGCCTGTTCACAGAAAGATGCGAACAGGCGGCCGTTTTACGGTATCATTCTACTTGTAGCTGTGCAGTCCCGGAAGGAGTGTATTTACACCGATATAGGTAAAGATAACGGCGGCAAACCCGGCAATCGCAAAGATTGCTGCGGCCTTTCCGCCCCATTTCCGGTTCAGCCTGAGGTGAAGATATGCTGCGTATACAATCCAGGTCACAAGAGACCAGGTTTCTTTCGGGTCCCAGGACCAATAGCTTCCCCAGGCCCGTTTTGCCCAGATTGCCCCCGTAATGATCGTGAGGGTCAGAAACAGCAGGCCGAGCGCGACCGAACGGTACGCAATCAGATCCAGCTTCTCTTTTTCCGGAATGTGCTGTCCGAAAAAACCGTCCGTTTTGATCCGTTCCCGAAGCAGGTAAATGATCCCGAGCACAAAACTGACGCCGAATGCGCCGTAGGAAACGATTGCCGTAGAAACGTGAAAGCCGAGCCAGTTGGATTTCAGTGCAGGCATCAGTTCATGAACCGTCCGATCCTGCATCGCCGCATAGCCGATGATCAGAAAGACTATTGGTAGTGCGAAAACGCCAAGCATCGGAAAACGGAACCGGATGATAAAAACCAGGCTGACCAGGCACAGTCCCCAGGCAAAAGCGGCCGCAAACTCATACTGGTTGGTCAGAGGAAGCCTTCCGGCGCCGATTCCCCGGATAATAATCGCAGCGGTCTGCAATAGAAGGCCGATTCCCTGCACGGCTGTCGCCGCCTTGGAAATCGGGCTCTTTTTCAGCACCAGAAAAAGAAAATACAGAATCATCGATGCGAAATAAACCCACATCGCAATTGTAAAAAGCACATTCTCAAGCTGAAGCATCTTCTGTACCTCCAAAACTTATGGCTCCTCCGGCGATTTCTGCGCCGAAAGAACCGCTTTTTCAAACTGGTCGTTAAAGAGCACACCGAGTTTTTCACAGACCGCGCCGGCATTCAGCGTCCCATCCTCCTCTTCCACCACAAAGGCCCTTGCCGGTGCCGCAAAAAAAGCCAGCAGCAGTCCCGCCATAACAAGAATTCCCCCGAGAAAAGCCAGAGAGGAAAAGGAATCCTTTTTGATCTGGATCAGGGTATAGTTCTGCGGATTTCTGAAAACCACAAGGTAATCATCGATCGTCAGCGCTTCGCTCTGAAAAGAAGAATCAGCGCTTTCCCTGAGGTCCGGATCCTGCAGGAGGACATTCATCCCGAGGATTTCTTCCCTGTAAAAAACCGAATACAGATAGGCCGGATTATTCAGGCTCCCGGAAAGCGTCATAGGGCCGTTCCCATCCGACATTGCATAATCCGGATACAGTGCATTCAGGAAAATTACGAGATCCGGAAGATCCGAGACTGCGAACCCCTCTCCCACACACAGAAGCTCCTGCTGCAGAAGTTTCCCCTTCTCATATACCAGCGCTTCTGCCGCCCAGCCGGTGGAATTCTGGCTGAAATCCATTCCGAACAGCGAAGCCGGGTGATTGACGCTGATCTCCGCAGATTCCGTTTTACTGTCAGGCTTAGACAGATCACGGACAGTGATCCGGGATATGTACTGCTCTACCGTATCATCCGCCCGAAGCTCTGCCGTAAAATCTTCTATGGTAACCGCAAGATCCGTCCCTTCAACCATCCTGGTCTCACCGGGTACCCCGTAAACCGTATATTCTTTCTGCAGCATCTGGCCGAGCCCGAAACCGAGAATCAGAAGAAGAATGCCGAGATGACAGACCCAGGCACCCCAGTATCCGATCCGGTTCCGGACGGCTGTCTGCATCTTTCTGCCGTCCGGGAGCACAGTCTCCCGGACCTTTAGCATATGAAGCGACTGGAAAAAGCGTTCGGAGTTTTCGATCCTGCGCGTAAGATGTGCGGAATCCGGCAACGGCTGCGCCTTCATTTTCTTCAGAATCGCCGGAACGCGTATCACATTGCAGAGAATCAGGTTCAAGCAGAGAAAGGCGCTGATTGTGATAAACCACCAGCTGTGATATGCATCATCCAGCCGGAGTGCGAGAATCAGCGCGGCCGTCCGCTCCGAGTATTGGGCCCTGTACCATTCCGCACTCTGCCCCTGACTGATCAGGCTCGATCCGGCGCAGGCAAGTGCGAGCATAATCAGAAGGATAATCGCAAATTTCATGGAAGACAGGAACTTCCAGAGTTTTTTCAGAAAAGCCATAACCAGTTCCTTGATCTGAAAGAAGCAGAGGAACCGCTGCGGCCCCTCTGCAAAAAAGCCTATTGGAAAACATGAGTACACATCCCTGCAGCTTACCGCAGGAGTGCGGCAAAAAACTTACATCGTCTCCCCTTTAAGAAGCCGGTATCCTTCCGTAATCAGTTCATCCGCCTTGTCCAGACAATAGAATGCAAGGGTTGAATTGTGCGCTCCTTCTGAATTCTCAACATAGCAGAAATCAAAATACCACTGTGCTTCCCGGTGAATCTGCCGGATTTCATCCAACTTCTCCTCGGAAAGACTGCCCTTCGAAACAGCATCCGCCAGCGCTGATTTGAACTCGGAAAGTCTGTTTCCGACTTCTTTTTCACGCGCCGTCACAGATTCCTGGATTTTATGCACCGCGTTGACCATATCCGTATCGCCGTGGCATGAAGCACAGCTACTGAGCAGCGTTTCGTCCTCTAAAGGACTCAGAAGTTCATGACTGTGGTAAACCGTTCCATCTTCCGCCTGTACAATCGGCATATGGCAGTCTGCACAGTTCAGGACGGAAGCATGCTTGCCCTGTAGGTAAGTCTCCATCTCTGGGTGCTGGGCTTTCAGCATTCGTGTGCCTGTACTTTCCTGGGTCCAGTCCGCAAAATCCTTTTCATTGTAATAGGCCAGGATCGCATCGGGCGTCATCTCCTCCACGCTGTGGTAAGGCATCATCGTTTCACTGTCTTCAGGCGTAAAATAATATTCGATATGACACTGTCCGCAGGAAAGCGTCGCAGGGTCAATACTGTACTGATTGTCACCGAGTGCCTTATCCACATAGGAGTGCGTGATCGTAATCTTTCCGCCGGAACCGGCGTCATTTCCGTGACAGGTATAGCAGCTGATATTCTCTTCCATCAGTGCCATTGCTTCGTCAAAAGGCATGGAATAAACGGAAACGCCCTGGTCGTTGACGAGTTTTGCAAAATTCGGTGTCTTGCAGGTAAGGCAGTTGGCCTTTGCATGCGGCCTCTCCGTTTTTGCCACATCCTCCAGCGTATACTCATGTCCGCGTGCGCTTCCATAGTCTCTGGCGAAACCGTAACCCTCATAGATATTCACGAGGTAGGGGTCCTCCTCCAGATAACTGATCACGTATGAGTTTTTGCTGTTGTCGCCCATGGTCGCAACAATGTAGGGGTAGGTTGATGCCCAGTCCGAAGCATTGACTGTACCGTCATTGCTGCTCGGAGCAGGTGCTTCCACCTCCAGATATTCAATATCTGACCGGCTTAAAGGTCCGAGATCCCCGCGGTTTTTCAGGTGATACATCAGGTCTTTTCCGCCCGCGAAACCGCCGGCAAAAATCACCGCCGCCGCAGTGATCGCAGCGCCGATGCCTGCTTTCAGAAGAATTTTCCTTCTATCCATAAAAAACCTCTGTCTTTCAGAATTCTTACGCTGTTTTTCCGGGAAGAATTACCTTTGCCGGACACTTCTCCGCACACTTCCCGCACTGCGTACATTTCTCATAATCAATATGCGCGATGTTGTTTGTAACGGTAATGGCGTCGAACTCGCACTGCCGTACGCAGAGGGTGCAGCCGATACAGCCGGCCTCGCAGGCTTTCTTCACGATCGGGCCGCGTTCTTTATTGCTGCACTGGACGCGTACACGGTTTTTGACCGGCACGATTTCGATGAGTCCCTTCGGACAGGCCTTGACGCAGAGTCCGCAGGCAACACATTTCTGTTCGTTTACAACCGCAACACCGTTCACAACCTTGATTGCGTCGTTCGGGCAGACGCTCTCACAGGAACCGAAACCAAGACAGCCGTAATCGCATTCCGTCACATTCATACCGGAAAGCACGGCAGTCCGGCAGTCCATGACACCGACATAATTGCCCTGGTTATGTGTGACATCGCAGTTTCCCTTGCATTTGACAAAGGCAGCCTTCTGCTCGACAGCCTCTGCTTTGACGCCCATGATTTCGGCAATCTTCTCCGCGACCGGGGTTCCGCCGACAGGACAGCCGTTGACCGGCGCCTCGCCCTTTGCAATCGCCGCCGCCATCGCGTCACAGCCCGCATAGCCGCAGGCGCCGCAGTTGTTCCCGGGAAGTTCTGCCCGGACCGCTGCTTCCTTCTCATCCACTTCCACATGGAATTTCTTCCCGGTTGCGACAAGTCCCGCACCGACAACCATTCCTACAAGGGTGATAACGCCAACTGTAATCAGTATAATCTGCATACCGCCCTCCTCCTTAGAATGACAGGCCCGAGAAGCCCATAAACGCAATCGACATCAGCGCTGCGGCAATCAGGACAATCGGTGCGCCGCGAAGAGGCGCCGGAATATCCTTCTCGTTGATCCGTTCGCGAATGCTTGCAAGAAGCACAATTGCCAGGGTAAAGCCGAGGGCGGTTCCGAAACCGGCAAGAACCGATTCCAGGAAGCCGTACTCGTTCTGTACATTTGTCAATGCCACACCTAAGACCGCGCAGTTTGTCGTAATCAGCGGCAGGAAAATACCAAGTGCCTGGTAGATCGCCGGGGATTTCTTCTTGAGGAACATCTCTACGATCTGTACCAGCGCCGCAATGATCAGGATGAAGACGATTGTCTTCATATAGTCAATCCCCAAAGGCGCAAGCACATAGTTGTACAGCAGGCTTGTCACCGCGGACGCGACCGTCATAACGAAGATGACCGCGCCGCCTAAAGATGCCGAGGCCTTCATTTCCCTCGAAACACCCAAAAACGAACAGATGCCCAGGAACTGGTTCAGGACGACGTTATTGATCAAGGCGCCTCCGACAATCAGGAGGATCATATTCTTCATCATAATTCAGTCCCTCCTTCCGCCGTATCCGAAGGCAGTTTCTTTTCAGCCTTTCTGCACTCCGAAGCCATCGCACAGCCCGCGCAGCCCATGTCGCAGCCGTCGGATTCGACAAGCTGGCGCTGACGGGTCTTGATGCCGATCGCATTCATAATCGCGATAAAGAGCGCAATCACAAGGAAAGCTCCCGGGGGCTGTACAAAGATGCCCACCGGTTCCCAGCTTTCCGGGAAAACCTGCAGTCCGAAAAGCGTGCCGTTTCCTAAAAGCTCACGAAGCATGCCGGCAAGCGTCAGGGCGACCGTAAATCCGATCCCCATCCCGAGACCGTCCATCGCGGAAAGCATGACCGTGTTTTTATTCGCGTAAGCCTCCGCGCGTCCGAGAATAATGCAGTTCACGACGATCAGCGGAATGTAAATGCCCAGAGCCGAATACAGGGACGGCAGATAGGCTTCGATCAGGAGCTCCGTCACCGTAACAAGAGATGCCACAATAACGATGTACGCAGGAAGTCTTACCTGGTCCGGGATGATCTTCCGAAGCATCGAAATCACGATATTCGAAAGAATCAGTACTGCCGTCGTGGACAGCCCCATGCCGATGCCGTTCATCGCACGTGTCGAAACCGCGAGGGTCGGACACATGCCGAGCATCAGGATCAGGGTCGGGTTTTCTTTGATAATGCCGTTATAAAGGCGTTCAATGTATTTATTCACCGAAGCTGCCTCCTTTCAGCACATTGTTGTAGAAATCGAGACCGGCGTTCACGGCGTTCGTGACCGCGCTCGAAGTATAGGTACAGCCGGAAATGCCGTCGATCTCATCTTCTGCCGAAGCGCCGCCGCCCTTCAGCATTTTGAGGGAGCTGACCGCCCGGTTTTTGAACTGTTCATAGAACGAAGGCTCTGCGGCCTGCATGCCCATGCCGGCGGTTTCATGAAGTTCCGTAAAGGAAATGCCCTGCAGCACGCCGTCCGCGCCGATGCCCATCGAGAGCGTGATATTGCCGTCGTAGCCGTCGCCGGACGTGACGCTGATGCCGTAACCTGTAATCGCGCCGGAAGCATCTTTTCCGATAATCGCTTCATTGATCGTCGCTTTTCCGAAATCCGTTCCGTAATAACCGCCGATTCCCGCTATTTTCATATCCAACTGCGGATCAGCTTCGAAGCTTTCCGCCTCCGGAAGCACCTCTTTATAGGAAGCAAGCTTCTCCAGGCGTTTTTGCTCTTCGATCGTATCCTTGGTCATCGAATAGACACCGCCCAATGCTGCGCCGGTCACAAGCGCGATCAGCGTGAGCACGATCACAGGCTTCGGAATCTTTTTCCAGAAAGGAAGCTTCGGTTCGCCGTTCTGAAGCGCAATTGCATTTTTCCGGAATGCATAGGGCTTCGGGATGACATAGGTCTCAATCAGCGGCGTGAAGAGGTTGCCGATGATGATCGAATAGCTGAAAGAATCCGCTGCTGATCCCGACACCCGGAACAGTGCGCCTAAAACACCAATCAGAAGACCGTAGACTGTCTGTCCGAGCCGGCTCACCGGTGAAGTCGTGTAATCGGTTGCCATGTAGAAGGCACCCATGATGACACCGCCGCCGCAGAGGTGCGCCATCAGGAACTTCGGATCAAAGCCCTGACCGCCGAACAGGCCCATGAAAACGGTAAATCCGATGATGACGGAAAAACAGATCTGTCCGTGAATGATATCCACCGCCCAGAGGACCAGTCCGCCGACAAGGAGCGCCAGAATCGAGGCGCCAATGACACCGCCGCCTGTTCCGAGGAACATGCTCGTGATATTGACGGCTTTCCCTGCCGCGAGCTCCGCAACCGGGGTTGCCGTTGCGACGCCGTCCACTTCAAAGAGTGTCATGGACTTGCCGAAGCTGATCAGAAGGAAACAGCGGCCGGCAAGCGCCGGGTTGATGAAGTTTTTGCCGAGGCCGCCGAAGCAGCATTTCGCGACGATAATGGCAAAGGCCGCACCGATGATCGGTCCGTACAGCGGTGTCGACGGCGACAGCGAAAGTGCCAGCAGGAGGCCTGTGACGACAGCCGAGCCGTCCTTCCAGGTATCGGGCTTTTTGCAGATCTTGTCAAACAAAAACTCCGAAAGCACCGCTGTTCCGACGGATGCAAGGATGATCCAGAGGGCATGCAGTCCATTTACCACAACGCCGACAACAGCAGTCGGAATCAAAGACGCTGCAACGACATACATGATAAACTGTGTCGTCCAGCGGTCTCTTGTCTGCGGGCCGGAGGAAAGATTCAATAATTTACTCATTTCGACCCTCCCGCAGCCTTTGCCGCTTCCGCGCGCTTTTTCGCCGTGATCTCCGCCTTGAACTGGCGGAAGATCTGCGTCAGCGGGCGCTTTGCCGGACAGATATAGGAGCAGGAACCGCAGGCCACACATTCGAGACCCCACAGCTTCTTCTCGTATCGTTCATAGTCTCCTTTTTCCGCGGTCTCCGCCATCATCCCGGGATTCAGGCCCTGCGGACAGACCGTCGTACAGCGGCCGCAGTGCAGGCATGCGGTCTGCTGCTTTTCGGCCTTTTCCACTTCGTCCTTTGACATGAGAAGCAGGCCGTTTGTGGTCTTGTGAATCGGAATCTCAAGAGAACTCAGCGCGAGTCCCATCATCGGGCCGCCGCAGATCGCTTTTTTGAGTTCAGTGCCCTCTTTCACGCCGCCGCAGAAATCCGCAATCTGAGCGAAACTCGTGCCGTCGTGAACCAGAAGGTTCTTCGGTTCCTTCACAGCGTCCCCGCTGACCGTCATGACATGCATGTACAAAGGTTCGTTGTAAAGAACCGCCTGTCGGACTGCATACAGCGTTCCCACATTGTCGACAATGCAGCCGACGTCCGCCGGAAGCTTTGAAACCGGAAAATCGATCCCGGCGATCACCGAGATCAGCGAGCGCTCACCGCCCTGCGGATACTTGGTCTTAAGCGGAAGCACACGGATTTTATCCTTCCCGGCGCAGGCACTTTCCATCGCCGCAATCGCTTCAGGCTTGTTTTTTTCAATTGCGATCACACCCTCCGCGTTCGGGAAGAGCTGGAGCGTGATTTCCAGGCCTTCGACGATTTCAGATGCA
>CADCPV010000005.1 GCA_902803345.1 uncultured Eubacteriales bacterium
AGGGTATTCGGATCCTCTGAAGCTCTCATTTTTACTGAGCCCGGGAATACAAGAAAACCTCACCGACCCATTTTCCAACTAACACCAATGGAATAAATATACGCCTTTGAGCCCGAAAAACTCAGAGGCGTTTTTTTATGTCCAAAATTCGCGAAAGAGGAGGAAAAATGTGGTGAATGAATGCAAAGTTATCAGTATGGTCAACATCAAAGGGGGCGTCGGCAAAACGACGTCCGCCCTGAACCTGGGCGTAGGTCTCGTCCAGTTGGGACACAGCGTGCTGCTTCTGGATACGGATCCGCAGGGAGGATTGACGGTTGCCTCCGGCATTAGTAATCCGGACGCACTGGATTACACGCTGGCTACGGTCATGACATCTATCATAAATGACGAACCGGTTCTGTTTCTGGTAAGTATCCGTGGATTTTTTGAAAACTTGTGAACCGCCGTATACCGATCGGTACGTAGGGGGTTGGGAGGGCGGGCTGAATGCCCGCCCATTCGTTCCTCTGAGCATAATAGTATTTCATTTGTCTTTCGGAAAGAATCTTGTCAGCACACCGATCAAAGGGTATGCGATCAGCTGGAAACCGATCACCGAGAAGATCAGGAAGTTTTGGATCGACAGTGGCTGCACCGGGATGAGGTTTTCCGACGGAGCCTGATACCCAAGATGCGAAATGCCGAAATTGAAAGCACAGAGGGCAATACCGCTTGATATCGTTGTAATGCAGTTGAATACAGAAGAAGAGAATCCATCGCAGCGCTGCCCGCTGACACGTTCCACATCATCCAGTGCGTCGCCGAGAAGCCCAGAGACCATATAGGTTGAAGGAATCAGTCCAATGGTGCGGATGACCTGGCCTGTGAGAACGAGCGCCAGATTCCGTGGATTCAGAAGGCACAAAAGGACGCCGGCTGTAGCGATGATCATGCCGAGAAGCAGCGCATTCCGCTTTCCGAGCTTTTTGCAGACCGGGTTGCACAGCAGGACGCCGACTCCTAGTGGCGCCTGACCGAGCGCGTAGAAAAGCGCCTGCGTATGACCGTCATTGTAGGATCCAAGCACCCAGTTACAGTAGTAGAAGGTAGCGGTGCTGAAAAGCGCATTCACGAGGTTGATAATGACCAGATAAATCATTAGTGAAACCCAGGCACGATTTTTCATACAGCAGGAAAGCTGCCTTTTCAGGCTGACTTTTTGTGTATCCGGAATTACCGCAGCATCAGCGAAGCTTACACGGTCTCTTGTGAAGAAAAACTCCATCAGCATCAGCGGGAAGGCGAAAACGGCGATGATGACCGCTGTCTTTACCCAGCGGGATTCACTGACTCCGAGGAAAGGAACGATAATGGTCGGGAAAAGGATTGCGACAAAGCTTCCTGCTGCCATGCCCGGGGTATTCGCGATGGTAGAGAGTTTACGACGCTGCGGATTGTCCTTTGTCGCAAGTGGGACCATCAGGGTGTGAGCGGTCGAATACATGGTGTATGCGACCGCGTAAAAGATTGTATAGCTGATGAAAATCCAGATCGCAGTCAGGTTATCATTGCCTTTCGGAACGACAAACAGCAGAATCATACACACGAACATCAGCGGTGCGGCAAAAAGCACCCAGGGACGCGCCTTTCCCTGACGAGACTTCGTCCGGTCGACGATCATGCCCATCAGAATGAAAGTCAGGACGTCGAGTACTTTTGCGACAATCGGGAAAAGCGATATGAACATTCCGCCCCAAATCGTACTGATCTTGAGTACATCCGTGTAGTAGACATTGAGGTAATTCGACAGGATCGCGTTCATTACCATAACGGCGATCGGCCCCATGAAAAAGCCGAGGATTTTCTCCCGACCGGTGATTTTATCTTCCGGTACGCGACTGTCGAAGACTCTGGCGGAAAGAAGCCCTTTTTTCATGACGGATCCCCTCCGTTTCTTCCGGAATCGGAAGCAGCTTCCGCAAGAAGGTTCTTCAGCTGTGCGAGGAGTTCGGGTTCTTTTTTACCGTATTTTTTCATACCGAATTTCGAAATGAACGGCCTGAGATTAAGTGTAATCGTACACCCGAAGATTCCGAGCACCAGTAAAATCGTGAAGAGAATCTGCTGATGAAAATGCAGGGCGATGAAGGAAATACCGATCAGGGCCGCACCTGCCAAGCCGACGAGGACGACCCGCTTCAGGTAGTATCTGTCGACTTTCCGGTCGATTTCCTTTATCTCTTCAAAAAGCTCTGAAGCCTTTTCATATCTTTTGTCCTTTATTAGCTCCGGCTGTTCCGGACGAAAGAAAAACTCGGCGTCTCCGTGCTCCGGATGCTCCTCCCTGCAGATGCGGTAGCCGAAGGTTTCGCAGTATTCTCGAACCAGCGTTTCGCGCTCCGGCGGCACAGTGATTCTCAGCTCTGTTTGTGATTCCGGCATTTCATACTCTCCTTGGAATAAAAATGTTCAATCCGCGCTTATCTTTGCTGACTGCGGTTGTTTTTTTCTGTGCTTCGTATTATACTCAAACCAGGAATCAGAACAATCAACAGCTTTTTGGAGGCTGAACAGAAAATAAACAGGTTCTGAGATTTTGTACAGAAAACATACAGAATGTTCGAAACTGATTTAATGAACCTCCCCACCCATGCGGTGTGCAGCTCCTATGGATGGGGTACTCTGCGCTCGTTGGTAGACTGAATAAAGAAGAGGAGACAGTATGATTAGAATGACGATCTCCGCCGCCGTCACACGCATCCGGCTGAATGCAGCGGATACATTAAACTTCGAACCAATTTCCTTTATGGAGAACGGGATCGAATATCTGAGGCAGAGCGCCTGCAGCTTTATGCCCCGGCCAGTGATGCGGCTTCAGAGCCCGAGCGGCGAAGGCCGGATTCTGCAGACAGCAAACGGTGAAGTCAGGGCTTTTGATGAATCACAGGCGGTTCAGATCCGCTCCTCGTATTCGGTCCTGCTCCGCTTTGAGTGTCCCGAAGAAACGCTTCTGACCGGTCTTGGCGCACACGAGGACGGAATCTTCAACTATGCCCGGGAAACAGAGTACTTATACGAGCATAACATGAAAATCCCGGTGCCTTTCCTTCTGTCCGAAGACGGATGGGGATTGCTTCTCGAGCACGGATGTGCGATGAAATACCACGGAGAGGGCAGATCATTCAGCTTTGAACTGGATGCGGCAGAGGAGGTGTCCTATCTCGTTATCAGGGGAAAGAACTGCGCGGAAGTGCTGAGGACACTTTCAGAACAGGTCGGAAGACCCGCGATGCTTCCCAAATGGGCTTTTGGCTATATACAGAGCAAAGAGCGCTATAAAAGTGCGGAAGAGTTGATTTCTGTGGCTGGAGAATTCCGGAGACGGGGACTGGGTCTGGACTGCATCGTTCAGGACTGGATGACGTGGAAAGACGGCTGCTGGGGAGACAAGTCGCCGGATCCTGGACGCTTTCCGGATGTTGGCGTACTGACCGAAGCCCTGCATGATCTGCATGTACGCCTGATGGTCTCAATCTGGCCAAACATGGAAAAAGGCCGGGATTGTAATGAATTCAAAGAAGCTGGTCTTTTCCTTCCGGCAAGCCGTATCTATGACGCATTTTCGCAGGAAGCGCGGGATCTGTACTGGGAGCAGTGCAAAAGATACTGGATGGACGGCGGAGCGGACGCTTTGTGGTGTGACAGCTGCGAGCCGATTACCGATCCGGACTGGTGCGGAGAGGAGAAACGGGATCCGAAGACCCGTTATGATCTGATCACGGAGGCCTCCGCACTCCGGATGAACCCGGAAGAAATGAATGATTACGCCTGCCGACATCTTCAGGGACTCAGAGAACACTGGCTGCGAGATTTCCCTGAAAAACGGCCAGCGCTGCTCTCCAGAAGCGGCGACATTCATACGGGAGCGCTGGGTGTGATACTCTGGTCCGGTGATATTTCGGCGCGTTATGATGTGCTTGGGAAGCAGGTGACAGAAGCGGTACGGATCAGCTGCAGCGGGATTCCCTGGTGGACCGTGGATATCGGTGCCTTTTTTACAAACCATAAAGGCGCCTGGTTCTGCTGCGGAGATTATCCGGAAGGCGTGAAGGATCCTTTATACCGTGAACTGTACGTCCGGTGGTTCCAGTTCGGTGCCATGCTGCCCGTCTTCCGTTCGCACGGAACTGATACGCCTCGGGAACCCTGGGCTTTCGGCGGAGAAGAAAGCGAAGAACACAGCTGTCTGCGGGAAATCATCCGCCTGCGCTACCGCCTGCTTCCGTACATCTATTCCTGCGCTGAAAAAAGCTGCAGAGGCGGGCTTCCGATGATTCGCAGCATGCTAGCTGCATTCTCTGAGGAACCGGAGCTGTTTGGGCTTTCGGATCAGTATATGTTCGGAAAGGCGATTTTGGTTAAACCGGTCACGCGTCCGCTGTCCGAGGGCGGAGGGGAGACTTCAATCACCCTTCCGCAGGGCGGGTGGTATGACTGGTTCTGCGGAGAATACCTTCAGGGCGGACAGATTGCCCGGGTCAGGACGCCGCTTGATCGTTTCCCGCTCTTCGTACGGGCAGGGAGCATTCTGCCGCTTGTAAAGGCCGCCGAGAACACGGATATGCTGCCTTTTATGGCAGATGAGATTGTGGTGTATGGCGGAGCAGACGGAACTTTCGAATTGTATGATGATTCGGGTGATGGGATGGATTATCTGAACGGTGAATACCTTCGAATTCCGCTCAGGTATTCGGAGACGGAGCGGACACTTTATTTTGGTGAAGCCGAAGGAAGCATGCCTGCTGACTGCAGTTTCTCTGTCCGCTTAATTCTTCCTGACGGTACTGAGAAAAGCAGCGACATTCATTACAGCGGAAAAGAAATGCAGGTCGCTTTCTGAAACTGTATCAGGCATTTGTTTCCTGGGTGAGAGTGCGGAAATCAGAAAGTGCAGTCTGCTGCTTATGGTCTTCCATACAGTCTGTACATATTATTGTAGAAACCGATCAGGTCCTCGCGGAGTTCTTTCGCGAGGACCTCTTTTTTGGGACTGCAGTCATTCTTGACCCAGAAAACCCAGACGCCGATCAGCCCGCTGACAAGTAATCGGTAGTGGAGGGTGCTTTCCTTTGCCGGTCGGAAATTGGAGGGACCTTCATGCGCGAGATCGTACAGACGAT
>CADCPV010000006.1 GCA_902803345.1 uncultured Eubacteriales bacterium
AAGGCATGAATTATATCGAAATCGCCCTTCTCGGGCTTCTGATTATCTCCGGCATTGCGGCCTCTGTCAGCCGGAACCTGATGGTTTCCCTGATCATTTTCATGGCGTACAGTGTGATCATGTCCGTGATCTGGGCCTTTCTGAGAGCTCCGGATCTTGCAATCACGGAAGCTGCGGTCGGCGCGGGCATTTCGTCCGTACTGATGTTTATCACGCTGAAAAAGCTTCGGGATGTCAACCGTGGCTTTTCGGCGAAGCAGGAAGAAGGGAGTGCGTATGAAGAAGAAACAGAAACTCCGTGATTTCCTGCGCGAATGGGACGAAGGAAACTTCGATTTCAGTTATAAAACCGCGGAAAAACAGCTGAAAAAGCGCCCGGACGAACCGGACAGTGCAGGCAGGAACGAGGCAGCATCCCCGGTGATTTCCGCCGCGCAGTCGGAAGAGCGGCTGTTTCGGCGGCTGGTCCCTGTCTTTACCGGAATCTTCCTTTTCGCGGTAATCGGGTTCCTGCTCTATGTCGTAACGAAGATGCCGGCTTTCGGAAGCGCGGAAACGCCTGCGAATACAAGCGAGGTGATCCGCCGCTACCTGCAATCCGGACTTACGGAAACCGGCGCTGTCAATGCGGTCGCGGGCATTATTCTTGATTACCGTGCCTTTGATACGCTCGGCGAGTCGCATGTGCTGTTCACGGCGACGATTGCAGTGCTGATCCTGATGCTTCTCGGAAAAGAAGAGGACGAACCCGCCGATGAACTCCGGATCCTCCATCAGGACCTGATTCTTCGGAATACGGCGAAAATCAGCGTTCCTTTCCTGTTTGTTTTTGGCATTTACATTATCCTGAACGGACATCTCGGACCCGGCGGCGGTTTCTCCGGCGGCGCGGTGATCGGCGGGGCGCTGATCCTCTATTCGACGGCTTTTTCAGCGCAGAACCTGCAGAAAATCCTGAATCTCAGAAGCTACCGGATCATTGTGATTGCAGCGCTTTCCTTCTACAGCATCGCGAAATGCTATTCCTTCTTCTGCGGGGCGAATGGTCTTGAAACGATCTTTACGCCGGGAACACCCGGACGAATTTTCTCAGCCGGCCTGATCCTGCCGCTTAATGCAGCAGTCGGACTGGTCGTCGCCTGTACCATGTACGGGTTCTATTCTGTTTTTACGAGAGGACGCATCTGATGCTTCAGGCATTATGGAACAACAGAATCGAAGTGGCTGCGGTAATCCTGTTCGCGGTCGGGCTGACGACGCTTCTTCTGCACAAAAACCTGCTGAAGAAGATCATCGGCCTGAATATCATGGATACGGCGGGCTATCTGTTCCTGACCTCTCTCGGGTATATTGAAGGCCGGCTCGCACCGATTATCACGGACGGATCGACGGATCCGGAGCGCTATGTGAATCCGCTTCCCGCAGGCCTTGTTCTGACAGGCATTGTGGTATCGGTTTCGGTGACAGCCGTCATGCTCGCGCTGACGCTCAGGCTGTACCGGCGCTATCACACGCTGAACCTGGACGAAATCTATAAAATGGTGCACCGGGAACAGGAGGAAGAGCCATGAGTTTCTGCCTGAATTTTCCGCTGTTTCTTCTCGTCGGATCGCTCCTTTCGGCGGTTCTTTCGTGTGCACTCAAAAAAAATGCCGCGCGCATCCTCTGCATGGCACTGACGATAACCAGTTTCGCAGCGAATCTTGTGATCGGTATCTATACGTACCGGACGGGGCAGAGCTGTACCTATCTCATGGGTCATTACCCGCATCCCTGGGGCAATGAGCTTCGGATCGGTCTCACGGAAGCACTGTTTTCCGCTGCTTTTTCCCTGATTCTGTTCCTGACGCTTTTAGGCGCCCGGAAGACACTGATCCAGCGTGTACAGCAGGATAAGGGCCAGTTTTATTACTGCATGTGTGACCTCGTGCAGGCGGCGCTTCTTGCGCTTGTCTATACGAACGACCTTTTCACGGGCTATGTCTTCATTGAAATCTGCACACTCTCATCCTGCGGCATCCTGATGATCCGCGAGAACGGCAAGACAATCCTCGCCTCGGTCCGCTACATGATTTTCAGCCTGATCGGTTCGGGGCTTTTCCTCCTCGGGGTGATTTTCCTGTACGGGATTACGGGGCATCTTCTGATGCCGAACCTCAGGGAGAGCATTGCGGGCTTAAGCGCGGACGGGACTTATGCACTGCCGCTTCTTGCGTCGATGTGCCTGATTGTGACCGGTTTATCGGTCAAATCCGGCCTTTTCCCCTTCCATATCTGGATGGCGGACACCTACGGCGCAGCAATTCCCGGATCTTCGGGCATTCTCTCAGGGCTGGTTTCGAAGGGCTACAGCTTCCTGCTGATCAAAATCATTTTCGACGTGTTCGGAACGGATGTTTTCTATGCATCCGGCATCCACAACGTCGTGTTCGCACTCGGCGGACTCGGCGTGATCGTAGGTTCTGTGAGCGCGATCCGGGAAAACAATGTGCTTCGGATGTGCGCTTACAGCTCGGCAGCGCAGATCGGATATATTTATATGGGCCTCGGGCTTTCACCGGTTCTCGGAATGGAGGCCGCGCTGTTCCAGATCCTGGCGCACGCTTTTACAAAGCCGGCACTGTTTCTTTCGGCGGGGTATCTTACGGATTCGATGGGCGGCGCAAAGAAGTTCCGGAACCTTACCGGTGCAGCCCATGTCAATCCGGCGGCAGGCGCTTTTTTCGCCTTCGGAGCCTTCAGTATGATCGGGCTTCCGCTGACGATGGGCTTTATTGTCAAGTACCTGTTCGGCGCTGCTGCTTTTGAATCGACGCACCTGAAACTGATTCCGACGCTTCTGGTGCTGGCGGTCAGTACCGTACTCAATACCGTGTATTTTGCCCGCGCGATCCTGCGTTTTTATACAAAAAACCCGAACCCGGATGCTTATTCAAAGGTTCGGGTAAGAGAGCAGAAGACCTATATTCTGTCTGCTTCGGTCTTTGCCGCGCTGAACCTGTTTTTCGGTATTTTCGCAAAACCGCTGATTGATATCCTCGCCGGTGCACTGTCGGTGTTCTGAAGGAGAAAGTTATGAAGATTCTGATGCTTTTTTTGATTCTGATTCCGGCCCTGTCGGGCGCGCTTCTGCCTGTATTCAGAATGAAACGGAAAGGAAACCTCATCTATACCGGGGCGGCGCTTTTCGTGTCGCTGGTGCTGGCTTTTGTGCTTCTGTTTGCCTCGGAGGCGGAGCTTGTGCTCTTCTCGATGACGGACAAGCTCCGGGTTTCGCTGCACCTCGATCTTCTGTCGAAGGTTTTTATGGGGCTTGCGGCCAGCGGCTTCCCGCTCGCCGGCTTTTTCGCCTTCCGCTATATGGAGCATGAGGAAAAGGAAGGTTCCTTCAAGGAAACGACATTCTATTCCTTCTATCTCTTAACGCTCGCGGCGCTTTTCGGCATGGACCTCTCCGGAAACCTGATCGCGATGTATTTCTTCTTTGAAATGCTGACGCTTCTGTCGATGCCGCTCGTCCTGTTTGAGCGCACGAAAGAGTCCATCGCGGCCGCACTGAAGTACCTGTTCTACTCGGTCGGCGGTGCATTTTTGGGACTTGCGGCGCTCTTTGTGCTCGCAGTCTATGCGCCTTCTCTGGACTTTGTGCCGGGCGGGTATCTCGGCGGGGCAGGAGCGGAGGCTTCGGAAGCGCACCGGACCCTGCTTCTTGTCATGAGCCTTCTCGGCATTATCGGATTCTCCGCAAAAGCCGGTATGTATCCTTTGCACGGCTGGCTTCCGACCGCGCACCCGGAGGCGCCGGCCCCTGCATCGGCTGTGCTTTCCGGCATTATCGCGAAAGCCGGCGTGCTGGCAATCATCCGGCTTCTGTACTATGTGATCGGACCGGACTTCCTTCGGGGGACCTTTGTGCAAATCACGCTGCTGTCGCTGTCCCTTCTCACGGTTTTCATGGGTTCGATGATGGCCTTCCGTGAGAAGAACCTGAAAAAACGTTTGGCCTACAGTTCGGTCAGCCAGATTTCCTATGCGCTTTTCGGCCTTTTCCTGCTGAATCCGGCGGGCTTCTCCGGCGGAATCCTGCAGGTCCTTGCGCACGCTGCGGCGAAGATCTGTCTGTTTTTGACAGCGGGCTCCTTCATTTACCACGGAAACAAAAGGATGGTGTCGGATCTTCGCGGCATCGGGAAGGTCATGCCGCTGACACTGATCGCCTTCACCCTCGCTTCGCTGTCTCTTGTCGGCATTCCGCCCTTCTCAGGCTTTGTCAGCAAATGGTTCCTGGCGCAGGGCGCTTTGGAATCGGGTATTTCAGTGCTGTCCTGGCTCGGGCCGGTGATTCTTTTAATTTCCGCGCTGCTGACGGCCGCCTACCTCTTCCCGATTACGGTCGCGGGCTTCTTCCCGGGGAAGGATTATCAGGAAGAAGCGCGTAACCGGGAAGGAGGCAAACTGATGCTGGTGCCGCTTCTCGTACTGGCAGTCGGAACGCTTCTTCTTGGTGTTTTTTCGGGCTTTTTCAGCGGCCTGTTTGAACAGGGCTTTGCGGCATTGTTTTAATCCGGGAATTCTGATTATTCCGTGATTCCTATGTAAAGGACAAATATGATCTCTTCGGCTTTTCTTCTGCCCGTCATCCTGTTCCCGATCCTTTCGGGAGCGCTGATGCCGGTCGTACGGATCCGTGAACGCAGAGCGGTCCGCATCTACACAGGAACAGTCACGCTTCTGACCTCCGGTTTCGCGTGGCTGATGATTCTGTGCGCCGAAGACCTCCCGGC
>CADCPV010000007.1 GCA_902803345.1 uncultured Eubacteriales bacterium
ATATGCTGTGAGACTGTCCGTGGTATAGAGATGTGCCTGGAAGCCGACACCGTCAATCAGGTATTTTCCGTTTTCATCCACAAGCGTTTTTACGAACTTTACGAGTGCATCGGTTTTATACTGTTCGTTGTAGTCATTATAGTACAGGTCAATGCTCTCCGGAGCGTACTTATCTGCGTAATAGAAAGCATACCAGAGATAATCATCGCCGATAATCTCGGACCAGTGACACTTACGCATGGTGCCGTCTTCCATCCAGGCTTCATTCACAACATCGTAGGCATAAAACAGATCAATATAACCCTGCTCGGTGAGGGTTTCGAATACCTGCCTTATCATGGATTCCATGCGGGCCAGCAGTTCTTCACGGTCAACATAATCTTTGTTCGCATCAAAATCCTCATGGAAGAGCCACTCGGGTGTCTGGCTGTACCAGACAAGCGTATGACCTCTCATGGAAAAGTTGTTTTCCTTTGCCCAGTCCAGCATTTGTTTTGCTTCGTTGTTGAAGTTTACAACAAGCTCACCGGCCTCTTTGCTCTTTATCTGATTGAGGATAGCTTCAGGCTTCATGGAGTTTTCCATGGTAACACTGTTGAACTGGCTCAGGATCAGGTCGTTTGTCTTCTCCCCTCTGATCATCTGGGGCGAAAGACAGGTGCCGACTTTCATACCGTGCTGCGCGAAAAGGTCTTTCAGACTGAGACCTGCCGCGGGATCTTGCTCGGCGGGGAGTTCTTCGGAGACGCTTTCCGGTGCGGTGCTTTCTTCGACGGCCGGAGCAGTGCATCCTGCTGCAGTAAAAAGCATCAGACCGATCAGTAATAATATGAGTTTCTTATTCATGCTGACACCCTTCTTTCTTGTTTCTGCTATAGCTTGTGTCTGCATCCCGCGGGAACGGAACACATAGTTTATACTATTATAGAAATGTAGATGTGTCAAGCATGGACAGCATACGAATTTTCAGAAATACCCATATGCTCTTCCTTCTTTTTCACGGTATTGATTCCGCGGGAGATCTTTGGTACAATGTTCTGCAAAAGGGAACAATTATTATTTGGAGTTATGAATATGATCGTCAGAGAAGTTACGGAATCCATTGAAAAAGAACGGATCGCCCGCTCAATATTGGAAGCACTGCCTGATTGGTTTGAAATTCCCGAAACACGCGAAGCCTATATTCGGGAAAGCAGCAGCCAGCTGTTCTATGCGGCATATGATGAGGATGTGGCTGTTGGATTCATCTGCCTGAAAGAAACCGGAAGAGTCACGGCTGAATTGGCTGTTCTTGGCGTACTGAAGGAATACCATAGGAAGGGCATCGGGCGGGAATTGTTCTTTCGGGCGAAAGAAGCTGCTGCCGAAAAAGGATATTCTTTTCTTCAGGTCAAGACTGTTAAGATGGGCGTGTATGAGGAATACGATATCACAAATCGTTTTTATCTTGCGCTTGGCTTTCAGGAATTTGAAGTGTTTCCATTGCTGTGGGACGAGAATAATCCGTGCCAGATATATGTGATGTACATAAAAAAGGCGTAATACTAAAGATTATGGATCAGGCAGACATGAGTACGAGAAAAGAAATCATAAGCAGCTTCTACAGTCAGGCAGATGAGGACCGCCGGCTTCAGAAAAGCAGGCATGGGCAGCTGGAATACTGTACGACGATGGCCTATATTCATCGTTACGCAGACAAAGAATCAAAGATACTTGAAGTCGGAGCAGGAACCGGCAGGTATTCGATTGCGCTTGCGAAAGAAGGAATGGATATTACTGCGGTTGAGCTGGTTGAAAGCAATCTTGCTGTTCTGAGAGAAAACAGCAGAGGGATAGAGAACATCAGGTCATACCAGGGAGATGCAGCGGATCTCAGCCGGTTTTCGGATGATTCTTTTGATGTGACGCTGATTCTGGGCCCGATGTACCACCTGTATGAAACGGAAGAAGTGAACCGCGCGATTGATGAAGCGATTCGGGTCACAAAGCCCGGCGGGGTGATATTTTTTGCCTTTATTTCTGTATTTGCAATCATGTACGCAAACTACTTATACGGCAACTGGGCACTTGGACAGGAAGAAAACTTTACGGAGGATTATCAGGTGAGGCATTTCAAGGAACAGCTCTTTACCGGATATGATGTGACGGAGTTTGAGCAGCTGTTTCGGGAGAAGCCTGTCGAGTGGCTGACGACGACAGGTGTTGACGGACTGCTGGAGCCTGTCGAGGACCGCCCTGATTTCTTTGTGTCAGATGAGGATTTCAAGGCTCTTTCCGAATGGTACCTGGCTTTTTCTGAAAAACGGGAGCTCCTCGGAAATACAAACCATCTCCTGTACATCTGCCGGAAGCAGCCGTCCGGATCAGAATGATGATCTGATTCAATCGTAATACAATCATTTTCTGAGAGGATCGACTGAAAATCGATTCGTGATTGCGCCGGCAGTTCTTTTGTGATATCATCAGAACAGCTACAGGAAAGGAGCAGTGCGAACATGGATTCAACACCTAAGAAATCGCCTGAATTAAGGATCCGTAAGTTCAGCAATGTTTACATCGGGACTGGCAATGGTCTGTTGAAGAAGAATATTAAACGGAGCACGGATGCGCTCGGAGGGCTCCGGCACTTCATTAAACCCGGACAGAGCGTATTTATCAAACCGAATCTGACCGCCACACAGGAAGCCATCACGGGAGGCGTGACAGATATCAATTTTGTGAAAAAGCTTTTGGAGCTGATTCAGGAGGAATGTGAGCCCGGGCATATCATGGTCGGGGAAAATACCGGTCAGGGCGGTGCGATGGCGAGATATTTCAAGTCGCACGGCTGGGATGTGATGTGCGAGGAATACGGCGCTGAGCTCGTGGATTTTGAGCAGGACGAGTGGGGAGAGTATCCGCTGGAGAATTCCATGGCGCTGGACGTTCTTCGTCTGCCGAAGAAAGTCGTGGAAGCGGATGTGCTGATCTCACTCGGTGTGCTGAAGAATCATGACACCGTCTGTGTGACCGGCGGCATCAAAAACAGTTTCGGACTGCTGTCCATGCTGGACCGGCGCGAGATTCACAGACTGCACGCGATCGAACAGAGCCTTGTCGATATTGCACGGATCCGGAAGCCGGACCTGACATTTATCGACGGACGGATCGGTATGGAAGGGATTGCGGGAGGCTCCCGCTTTGATCATCCGCGCTATGCGAACCGGATTATTGCCGGCGACGATGCGGTCGCGGTGGATGTGGTCTGTGCGCATGTGATGATGCAGAACCCGCGCGTCTGCTACCTGCAGTGGTGTGACGAGTACGGCGTCGGCAATGCGAACCTTGATTATGTGAATTTCCGCGGGATGAGCCTTGAAGAGGCAAAAGTCCGTTTCATGTCCCCGGGCGAACAGATCGCTGAGGTTACAGAAGACCGGATCCACATGCATGATCTTGGCGCCTGCTCCCGCTGCATCAGCCTGACGCAGGGGACGCTGGGGCGCTTCAGTGATCCGAATACCATCACAAGGGAGACGGATATCGTTTACGGACCGGGAGAGTGGAAGATTGATGAAAAGGACCGTAAGGAGGTCTGCATTCTCGTGGGCGACTGCATTCAGGAAAAGTACCGGAAGCTTGGGACCTGGGTCCCGGGATGCCCGATTTCCGAGGAAGAGATTTTCAAAGTCTTCCATGATGAAGAAGTCCTTTGCCACAAGTGTGAAACGCTCGCGCGGGAGTTTATCGCGCGGCATACGGATGAGGAGCTGGCATTTTTACGAATTCTGGCATCAAATCAGACAATATATCGCGGAAGGAATAATCACGCTGAAGCTACCGATCATGTGCTTCTTATCGGCAGGTGCATGATTGAGTACGCACACAATCATGCGCACCGTTCCATGGGGGAATTCCGGGAACGCGGAATCACGACGGACCTTCGTGACCTCGTCGGTTTCATCAACTGCCACGATGTGACGATGGAACAGGTGGAAGAGGCTTATCAGACGCTTCGGGCTCATTATGAGAAAGAACAGGAAGAGAGCTGAGAATCAGCATGTCAATAGAACCTCGGACTGCGGAAGGGAACACAGCCTCTTCTGCAGTTTTTTGCGGGTGTGAAAAGAAGGGGAAGAAAATGATGGACAGGGAAATCAGGAAAGACCGGATTGAAACGCTCTGTGAGACACGTTTCCTGAAACTGTATGACCTGCAGTATGCGGAAGGAAAACATTATTATGCGGCTTCGCGGAGAGCAAAAGAAGACCTGGTCGAAAGAAAGACAGATGAGGAAGTACGCGGGATGCTGCCTGACGCAGTGACGATTGCGGTCGTGCTGCACCTTCCGGGAGATGAGACGCGCCTTCTGATGACCTATGAATACCGATATCCGATCGGCCAGTTCCTGCTGAGCCCGATTGCCGGCCTGCTGGACCCGGAAGACAAAGACGATCCGAACCCGCTCCAAAGCGCCGCAATCAGGGAAATCAAAGAGGAAAGCGGTTTGACAGTAAAGGAAAGCGACCGGGTGGAAGTGCTGAATCCCTGTGCTTTTTCCACGCCCGGCATGACGGATGAAAGCAACGCGTTTCTCCTTGCGGAAATTACAGTGGACAGTCTCGACAGCCTGAACCAGACCGGTGCGGTCGGATCGGAGATGTTTGACGGATTCGAGCTGCTTACCCGGGAACGTGCAGTGAAAATCTTCGAGAGCGGCAGAGATGAACACGGCAATTTCTATTCCCTTTCCGCCTGGATGGTGCTGGGTATTTTCATTTCACGGTTTGCATGAGAAAAACCGTGAGTCGGAAAGACAGAACAGACAGGAGACAGCCCCGGCGGACATCCGCCGGCCATTTCGGAGTACAGAACGATGATTAAAACAGTATGCATCAATTCCCTGCCCGAGCTCATGCAGGTGATCAGTGAGCTGGATTACCGGGAAGACCTGAAGCGTTACCGGAACCGTTATATTTTCCGCGGAATGTCGGACAGCAGTTTTCATCTGGAGACAAGCCTGTACCGGAACTGCGGTGATTTGAAGCAGGAGCTGGAGCCTTCCATTCTCCGGAATTTCGCGAAATATGCCGTGATTGAAGACCCCTCAATCGGCCAGTCCGTCTGGCGGCAGATGATTTTGGGCCAGCATCACGGACTGCCGACAAGACTGCTGGATTTCACGCATTCTGCCCTGATTGCGCTGCATTTCTCGGTGACGGAGAATAACCTCGACGAAATGGACCGGCACGACAGTATGGTGCTGCGGCTGGACATGGCGGAACTGCACCGTCTGCTGCCGGAAAAATACCGGAAGGTTCAGGCAGCCTACAACAATACGGCTATCTTTACCGTGGAAATGCTCGACGAGATGCACGAAACACTGGAAAGCTATGACAAGGATATGCAGGACCGTGCGGTGCTTGTCATCGAACCGCCGTCGCTGGACGCGCGCATCGTCAACCAGTATTCCTTTTTTGCGGTTATACCGGGCGGGATGCAGGACTTCGAAAGTTTCCTCAATGAAAACACCGAAAACTGCGTGAAGTATATCATTCCGAAGGAGCTGAGATGGCAGGTGCGGGATCTTCTGGATCAGCTGAACGTCAGCGAGCGGATCGTTTATCCGGGGCTGGACGGTATGTCAAAATGGATCGCGCGGCATTATTATGTAAAGAATAACGGAGAGGTGTGAAATGAGTTCCCTCAGCCTTACCATCCCGGAAAAGAATAAAGTCCAGTCTTTTATCGAGCAGGCAATCAGAACGTTCCTTTCTGAAAATGAACTGTATAAAAAGGTCATCCTGTCTGTTCTGAAGACTTATCCCATCGACTATGGTATTCCGGAGAGAAAAGCGTCGGATGAAAGATACTGCATCCAGCGTATGGCCCAGATGGTAAATGTCTCAAAAGTTGAGAGCCAGCTGCTTCAGTACATCACAAAGGAATATTCATTCATGGCGCAGGATTACGGGGAAGAATTCCCGGAGGAAGTGACCTTGGATGTGTATGTCAGACTTGCGAAAGAGCAGCTTTTCGATCACGAGGATATTCTGATGACATTTGTCACATCGGCTGTCATAACGGATCTGTGCGACCGCTTTTATCTTCCAGCGCTGGTTCACGCGATGATGAAAGAAGCGGCAGAAAGGCCGGACAGTTAAGTCTCCTGTTTTCCTGAAAGACCTTTTCGGGCGGATCTGCATCCGCCGACAGCAATAAGATATCGTAATCCGCCGTTTTCGCTGTATATTTTGCAGCAAAGACCGCTTATACTGTACACAGCGTCAGTCAAAGGAGGTGACCAAAAATGTTTGAGTACAGAGTAGAAAATTACAGTGTAAAGAGCGCAGCAAGGGAAATGAATGCGCTGGCACAGGAAGGCTGGCGTGTCATCTCCGTAATCCCGAACATGACAAAGGGTTACGGACTGATCGTCACCTTTGAGCGGAAAGTCTGCGATCGGTATTTCGAAAGAGAAGCCTGATCGGCAGCAGAAAGGAGCGGGTATGAAGAATGTAAAAATCTGCCCGAAGTGCGGAAGCCATGATCTGTTCATGGTAAAGGGATATGCCGGCGGATACGGCACAGGCAACAACATCATGGTTGGGATGACTATTTTCTCAGCTGTTCCGGTAAATCGCTACGTCTGCGGGTACTGTGGATTTACAGAGGAGTGGATCGACAGGGAAGATATTGAGAGAGTCCGCAATTCCTGGCGGGCAACAGTTGAAAAAGTCGGGAATCCGTACTATATAGAGGACAGGCAGAGAATGTAACTGCCAGAAGACACATAGAGCCATCGCAGCG
>CADCPV010000008.1 GCA_902803345.1 uncultured Eubacteriales bacterium
ATCGAGGGAAGTAACCTCGTACATGGACTTGTGATTCAGGTATACTTCTCCGGTATGGGCAAGGATCATGCCGTTGAACCAGTCGCCCGAGACCCGGGTTGTGTAGGGGTTATAGTCTGAGAAAAAGCTGTTGGGGATGCGGACAGACCATACATTCTCCGCGTCCTCGCATTTTTCCCAGTTTTTCACGGATTCCGCCCCGGTAATGATGGCCTGAAGCGGTTCAACCGAGCGGTACGCAATCCGCTGTTCTTCTGTCCCGCCGTGCTTCGGATTCACATATTCCCGGTAAATGCCGGGATACACGAGCACTTCATCACCGGCTTTCGCGAGCTCCGCCGCCGCCTGAATCGTCTGGAAAGGATATTCTTTTGAGCCGTCGCCTGCACGGGACGCGGCCGCATTGACATAGTATTTCATAGAGACCTCCCTGGAAGTATATGATGGTTTCAGTGTAACAGATTCCGGGGTTTTCGTCAATGGAGAACCGCTGGAAGCTCCGGAACATTCCGCATTTTCCCTCCGACCGCCTTTTTCCTTGACAGACCCGAAAAATCTATGATAAAATGATTCTGCTGCAAAAGTATCATTCAAGCCGTCAAAATACCGCCCTGTCCGTGAAAAAGCGGCAGTCCGGGACGGCTTAGAGCATATTCAGATAACGGAGGAAAACACATGAAAAAACCCATCGTACTGATCGTCATGGACGGCGTCGGCGAAACCCCTGAAACCCTCGGAAACTGCGTGCTTCGCGCCAATACCCCGACCCTCGACTGGTTCAAGGAAAACTGCCCCTGGCAGAAGATTAAGGCACACGGCGGCGCAGTCGGCCTTCCGACCGATGATGACATGGGCAACAGTGAAGTCGGCCACAATGCTTTAGGCTGCGGCCAGGTGTATTCGCAGGGCGCAAAGCTCGTCAATGAATCCATCGAATCCGGTTCCATTTACCAGAGCGAGACCTGGAAAGACCTCGTCGGCTCTGTCGTCGAAAAAGGAACGGCACTGCATTTCATCGGCCTGCTGTCAGACGGAAATGTACATTCCAATATCAGCCACCTCTTCGCGATGCTTCGGGAAGCCAAGGCGGAAGGCGTGAAAAAGGCCCGCGTCCACACGCTTCTGGACGGCCGTGACGTACCGGCGACCAGCGCACCGGAATATGTCAAAGCGCTCGAAGAAGTGCTTGCAGAACTGAACGACGACACCTTTGACGGACGCATTGCATCAGGCGGCGGCCGTATGAATGTCACAATGGACCGCTACCAGGCAAACTGGGGCATGGTGGAACTCGGCTGGAACGTGCATGTACACGGCGAAGGCAGACAGTTCGGATCGGCGCTTGAAGCGATCGATACGCTCCGCGCGGAAACCGGCGCGATCGACCAGGATCTTCCGGCATTTGTCATTGCAGAAGACGGGAAGCCCGTCGGCGCAATGCAGGACGGCGACAGCGTGATTCTCTACAACTTCCGCGGCGACCGCGCTCTGGAGATTTCAATGGCCTTTGACGGGGACGCTTCCTTCGATAAATTCGACCGCGGCGTGATCCCGGCCGTGAAATACGCCGGCATGCTCGAATACGACGGCGACCTCAAGATTCCGCATCACTACCTTGTGAACCCGCCGCAGATCAAGAACACCCTGACCGAGCTTCTTGTCGAGAACGGCATTAAGGAATATGCCGTTTCCGAGACACAGAAATACGGCCATGTAACCTATTTCTGGAACGGCAACCGCTCCGGCAAGGTTTCCGAGGAACTCGAAGATTACTGCGAGATCCCGAGCGATGTCCGCTCCTTCGACGAATGCCCCTGGATGAAGGCAACCGAAATCACCGACAAGGTCATCGAAGCAATTAAGAGCCATCAGTACGGCTTCATCCGCTGCAACTATCCGAACGGCGACATGGTCGGCCACACCGGCAACCTTGACGCAACGGAAATCGCGGTCGAGAGCGTTGACCTGCAGCTTGCCCGCGTCAAGAAGGTCGTCGATGAAGAGAACTGCATTCTCCTTGTGACCGCCGATCATGGCAACTCGGACCAGATGCTCGAGAAGAACAAGAAGGGCAAAGTGGAAGTCCGCACTGCGCACAGCCTGAACCCTGTCCCCTTCATCATCTACGACAAGGATGAGCGCCACGAAATGAAGGAAGGCGCCTTCGGTCTTGCAAACGTCGCGCCGACCGTTGTCGGCCTCATGGGCCTGAAGCCCTACGACAGCTGGGAAGAAAGCATGCTGAAGTAAGCGTATCTGCCCTTATTAAAATGACGAGCGCCGCGGCATCATGGCCGCGGCGTTCTTTTTGTGTAGGTGTTAGTTTGAAAATGGGTCGGAGTCCTGTTTATTGGACACTATAGCTGGTACAATAGTCTCATCAAAGGAAAGGACGCAGCAATAGCTGCCACGTGTGGTCATAATGACAGCCAATTTTGATGAGATTTTAAAGGCACTTCGCCAGTATTCCGAAGAAGAACTGATCTCCATTTTCAATGCTGCTATAGAAAACGTAAAGTCTGAAAGCAAAACGGTCAGCAAATGCGATTGTCCGTATTGCTCAGGCAGGCAGGTGATCCTGTACGGCAAAAAGCACGGAAAACAGCGCTTTCTCTGCAAGGAATGCAGTCATACTTTCATTACTACAACCCATACCATGATGTCCAAGTCCCACTATGGTGAGGACATCTGGCATGAGATGTTCCTTGATACCATTGCCGGAAATGCATTATCTTTCAGCGAAAAGAGGCTGGGAATATCA
>CADCPV010000009.1 GCA_902803345.1 uncultured Eubacteriales bacterium
AAAGGTACTGACTGATGCGAGATCAGAAATACCCTTGTTTTTTGGGCTGTTTTCCACTATAATCAGGGATAGAGCAAAACAGCTCAATCCATTATTCGAAAGGAAGGATCTGACTTATGTATAAGTTTATGCTGAATGAAACCTCATACCACGGTGCCGGCTGTCGTACGGCTGTTGTCGACGAAATCAGAACACGCGGCTTCAAAAAAGCTTTTGTCGCTTCCGATCCGGATCTCGTGAAATTCGGTGTTACGGCGAAGATCACGGATCTTCTTGAGGCTGCGGGGATTCCGTATGCCCTGTATTCCGACATCAAACCGAATCCGACGATTGAGAATGTGCAGAACGGTGTGAAGGCTTTTAAAGAGAGCGGTGCGGATGTCATCGTAGCAATCGGCGGGGGATCCTCGATGGATACGTCAAAAGCGATCGGCATTATCATTACGAATCCGGAATTCGAAGATGTACGTTCTCTCGAGGGTGTAGCTCCCACAAAGAACCCCTGCGTTCCGATTATCGCCGTTCCGACAACTGCCGGAACTGCTGCGGAAGTTACGATCAACTATGTGATTACCGATGTGGAAAAGAAGCGCAAATTTGTCTGCGTTGATGCGCACGACATCCCGGTTGTTGCAGTTGTGGATTCCGAAATGATGTCCACGATGCCGAAGGGACTGACGGCTGCAACCGGAATGGATGCCCTGACCCATGCGATCGAAGGCTATATCACCGCCGGTGCCTGGGAACTTTCCGATATGTTCCACATCAAAGCGATCGAGATTATCGCACGTTCGCTTCGTGCGGCAGTTGCGGGAGAGCCGGAAGGCCGCGAGGGCATGGCGCTCGGCCAGTATGTCGCAGGCATGGGCTTCTCGAATGTCGGCCTCGGCGTTGATCATTCGATGGCGCATACACTTTCTGCCTACTATGATATGCCGCACGGAAAGGCCTGCGCAACACTTCTTCCGACCGTCATGGCTTTCAATGCACCGGCAACCGGTGAAAAGTACCGCGAAATTGCACGTGCCATGGGTGTTTTAGGTGTGGACGATATGACACAGGAAGAATACCGTAAGGCTGCTGTGGACGCTGTCCAGAAACTCGCTGAGGATGTGGGAATCAACTGCTCGCTCAAGGGTGTTGTAAAGGAAGAAGATCTCGATCAGCTCTGCATCGACGCATATAACGATGCCTGCCGTCCCGGCAATCCGCGTGACGTCAGCGTAGAGGATATCCGCGCGATGTATGTCAGCCTGATGGAAAAGTGATTTTTCTTAAAGCAGACAGCAGCAAATAGATATTTTGAAGAAGAGGGCGGTTCCTTTTTCAGGAAGGAACCGTTTCCTGATTCAGAAGACGGCTTGCAGCGGAGGATGGCGGACGAAAGGATATGCCGCGCAGCTTTTGGCGGAATGTGAGAAGTGGACAAAAGAAAAAGGCTGTACCGAGTTCGCAAGCGACTGCGAACTTGATAATGAAGACAGCCTGAAGTTTCACCTTTCACTTGGATTCGAAGAAGCAAACCGGATCATTTGTTTCCGGAAAGGGCTTTGAACAGGGGAATTATGGAAAAGCCAAAGAAACAGATCATCAAAGAACGAATTGTGATTCTTTGCATTGCCCTGATTGTTTTGGGGCTTCTGATATTGTATTTAAGCGATGTTTTCTTTCCGTTTATACGGCTGGAAATAAAGCGGGATTATGAAGGGGCGAGAGACCTGCTCGCGGAGAGGGGTTTTGTCGGTTTTCTGACGGTCTCACTCATCGAAGCGCTGCAGATGGTTGTTATCTTCATTCCGGCAGAGTTTATCCAGCTTACGAGCGGCATGGCGTACCCCTGGTGGCTCGTCCTGATCCTGTGCGATTTCGGCGTTATGCTCGGATCCTCCATGATCTATTTTCTGGTGAATGTTTTCCGCTTCGACGGAGACATCCTGAACCGGGGGAGCAAAATCGAGCAGTATGAGCGGTTTTCCGTGACACGATCCACGATGGTGTTCATGTACCTTCTGTTCATCATGCCGATCATTCCCTTTGGCGCCATCTGCTATTACGGGTCCGGGAAAAAACTTCCCTACTGGAAGTACCTGATCACCTGTGCGACCGGCGTCATTCCTTCCATTACCACATCCATCCTGATGGGGACTGCGATCCGAACCTTCATCGCGAATGCACTGCCGCTCTGGGCGCTGATTCTTGTTATTATCGCCCTCGCAGCGATTCTCTTTGTGCTTTTAGTGATTGTAATTCGAAAGGTCTATTTTACCAGCAAGGACGGCTCCCCGAATTACAATCTGTTTTACCTGTTTTCAAAACCGCTTACCAGGCTCTTTTCCCTTAAGATTAAGTATCGCGTAATCGGCGCGGAAGAGGTGCAGAAAATTACCGGACCGTTCATTTACCTTTCCGAGCATCATTCCTCGCGTGATGCAGTCGCGCTTTATCACATCGCGCCGGAGAGGCTGATGACCGGCGTGATCAATGAATACTATTTTCGGATCCCGCTTTTCGGGCGGCTTCTCAGGGAGTCCGGACAGATCAGCAAAAAGCTGTTTTACCCGGATATTCCAAGCCTGAAAGCCATCATCCGGACGATCCAGAACGGCATCCCTGTCGCCATTTTTCCGGAGGCAAGGCTTTCAACAGACGGCGGCCCTTCGCATATCGACGACAGTATTGCAGGCCTATGCATAAAACTCCGTGTCCCGGTGGTTCTGGTCGAGATCCGGAACCAGTATTTCATCAAGCCGAAATGGCGGAAAGGTGTTTACAGAGGCACCTGTGAAGTGGAGGTCAAACGGGTCGTCCAGCCGGAGGAACTTGCGGGAATGAGCCGCACTGAACTTGCGGACATAATTCGGGAAAACCTGTCCTATAATGAGTTTTCACGCACGATTTCCGAGTTCCGCGCCCCGAATAAGGCAGAAGGGCTGCACCGGATCCTGTATCTCTGCCCGCATTGCCGTACGCTTTATTCCAACCGATCACACGGCAATACACTTACCTGTACGCACTGCGGGAAAAAGTATACCATCGGCCGTGATTACCGCTTCGACGACGAGGAGATCCCGACGATCTATGACTACTACGCCAGAATTCGCGAGATCGAGAAGGAAAAACTGGAAGAGGTTCAGCTTGATATTCCGGTCGATGTGAAAATCTTCAAGGATCAGGTGAAGACTGTCCGAAAGGAAAAGGGCGTATTCCATCTGGATCACGAAAAGGTTTATTTCAAATCAGAGATCAGCGATCTGTATTTTGAGTATTCGATTTCCGGTCTGGAAGGAATCGCGTACTCTGTCAATGAAGAGTTTGAGCTTTATTATGAGGGTGAACTGTATTATTTCTATCCGCCGAAAGATCAGCGGATTGTCTGTACGCGCGTTGCCCTCCTGTTTGAATTGCTGAAGGGGGAATGACGTGACAAGAAAAGAAACGCCTGCTGAAAACGACCGGAAACTGGTCGATATCTCCAGAAAATCATTTGTTTCAGTGCTGATCCTTTTAGCCGTTCTGATGGCTGTATCGATTATACTGACATATGTGATTCCCGGGTCTTCCGGTATTCCGGTCTTCAAGGGCATTGCTGCGCCGTTTCTGATTCTCGGAAGCAGTGACGGACTGAGCATCATCATGCTTTCCCTGTTTCTTTTGGTTATTGTCGGTACTTTTCAGGCAATGAACGACAGTGCCGGAATCAAGGTGATCGTGGAGCGGATCATTCACCGCTTCCATAATCGCCGATTCCTGCTGATCAGCATCACAGCGCTTCTTTTCATGCTTCTTGGCGCAATGCTTGGCCTGTTTGAGGAAATGCTGACATTGCTGCCGATCATGATCATCCTGTCGGTTTCGCTTGGATACGATTCTTTTACAGGCTTTCTGATCTCAATCGTTGCCTGCGGGTTCGGTTTTTCCAGCGCAATTACAAATCCATTTACCGTGCTGTTTGCATCTGAGATCATCGGGGTTAATCCGATGACGAACGTCTGGTACCGGATTATCATCTTCATCACAATGTTCGCGCTGATCGAACTGGTCATCTTTCTCTATACACGGAAAATCGCCAGAAACCCCGAATCGTCCTTTACCTATGAACGCGACCAGAGAGTCAAAAAGGACATTTTCCGGGAAGAACAGACACCGAATGAGAAGCGGGTTTTTCTATCTTACCTGCTGTTCTTTGCCTGCGTCCTATCGGTGATTATCACGTTTTCCGCGATCGACGCGATCCGGGATTATACGGTGCCTGCTTTGATCGGCGTTTTTCTGATCGGCGGGACGATCGCCTCACTGATTGCCAACGGCTTTCAGTTCGGGAATACGTTCCGGTCGTTTTTGAAAGGCATGCTCAGCGCGCTGCCGACTATTCTGTTTATTCTGATGGCTTCCTCTATCAAATACATCCTGGTCGAAGGGGATGCGCTCCATGTGATTGCTGATGCGATCAACGGTCTTGTACAGGATAAGAACCCTTATTCGCTCACATTGGTCCTGTTTATCATTGTGCTGGTGCTGGAGTTTTTTATCTCTTCTTCTACGGCAAAAGCGGTATTTGTCATGTCTGTTTTGAGTGTGCTGACGCTCAACCTCACAAAAGAAATGCAGGTACTGATCTATACGTTTGCGGACGGATATACCAACCTGCTTTTCCCGACATCACCGGTCCTTCTCATCGGACTGTCGATGATCGAGTTTTCATACTTTAAGTGGCTGAGGAAATCATGGCCGCTGTTTGCAGTTACCTTCCTTCTGGTCGTTGTTTTTCTGATGATCGGTATCCTGTGCCGTTTCTGAAGTATTCAACTGC
>CADCPV010000010.1 GCA_902803345.1 uncultured Eubacteriales bacterium
ACGCTTGTGGATGAAAACGGAAAATACCTGATTGACGGTGTCGGCTTCCAGGCACATCTCTATACCACGGACAGTCTCACAGCATATTTTAAGACCGTGGATGCGCTCGCCGAAACCGGCTTAAAGCTTCAGCTGACTGAGCTCGATGTCTGTCTCGGAAGATACCAGGCACCGCAGCCCGCAGATGACACAAACCTTGCGGCGCAGGGAGCATTTTATTACGACCTGATCAACGGCCTTTTCGAGCGTGCGGACGCAGGTAAGCTCAAAATGGATGCTCTGACTTTCTGGGGCTTTGCCGATAACATATCGTGGAGAAGGGAATACAGCCCCCTTCTGTACGATTCAAAGCTGTCTCCCAAGAAAGCCCTGTATGGTGCACTTCAGCTTGAGGAAGCCTGCGGGAAGTAATGCCATTCCGGAAAAGAAGCGGAAACTGCCGGTAACGCGACAGTTTCCGCTTCTTTTTTCTGAATACAGCCGGGGCAGCTTCAACGGCTTTGCCTGCGCTTCCATGCTGTTGTCGAAGTGCTTCTGGCTGTCGTTGAAACTGCGCATGCTCTTCTTGCCCTTTTAGGATAATTTCTGATACTGTCCTCAGTACAGTTTCCGCCCTTTCTCATCTTCAATCAGCGTCTTCCTGTAGAAATAGGAATTGATCACATCTCTCCATTCCTTCGAATGCCAAAGCTGATGCTCCAGTCTCTTTTCTATCCGGTCGAAAGCCTTTTCCTCGATCAGTCCGCGCAGCTCCCTGAAAAGCTCCGTCATCCGCTCCACATCCTCCGCCCCTTCAAAATGGGTATCATAGATGTGCTGAATGAGGGTTTTCCCGGACTTCAGCACATAGCTGTAAGGCAGCCTGTGGAAAAACAGCAGAAGCTCCTCCGGGGTCGTTTCAGGATTTTCATACATCGAAGCATTCGGTTCCAGATAAAGTCCCGCATAACCGGTTCCCGATGCATTTCGTTCGACGCCGATCGCTCTGCAGTCCGCTTTATGATAAGTCCCCCATTTGGAGTATTCATAGCCGTCGGGGTCCGGCCCGTAATGTACTGACGGCGTAACCATCCATCCGATTCCGAGCGGGGCATTGTACTTTTCATAGGCCGGCCAGGACATCATCAGGATCTTCTGTATGTTCTGAAGCACCTTTTCGTTGTTTCCGTAAGTCAGGCGGATCCATTCCGAAGCAATCTCTTCCGCCGAAAGCTCCGGATCAAAGGCGAGCCGTCCGAAACCGTACAGATTGGCTGCGGCAAGATCGTGTCCGGTCCAGTTTTCATCGCTGCCGGTATTCGCAACGGCGCACATTCCGCTGATCTTATAATCAAATGTCTTTCCGGACACGACATCTTTCACTTTGGAATCTCTGGAATTTTCTCCCTTTGCACAGGTTTCAAATTCCAGAACTTCTTTGAACCAGGGAATCAGATAGCATACATGCCGCTGCTGTCCCGTATATTCCTGTGCGATCTGGAATTCAATCATCTGGTTGGTATGCGGCATCTGGCCAAACAGCGGAGAAACCGGTTCGCGGACCTGGAAATCCATCGGCCCGTTTTTGATCTGAAGCACGACGTTATCATCAAAGCATCCGTCAAGATTATGAAAATAGTCATACGAAGCTCGCGCCCGATCGGTTTTCAGATCTCTCCAGTCCTGCTGGCAATTATAAACAAAACAGCGCCACACCAGGATTCCGCCATGTTTTTTCAGTGCCCGCGCAAGCATATTTGCGCCTTCTGCCTGCGTTCTTCCATAGGTAAAGGGGCCGGGACGTCCCTCTGAATCCGCTTTGACCAGAAATCCGCCGAGCTCCGGAACCTTTTCGTATATTTCATCGAATTTCCGCTCCCACCATAATCCGACTCTCGGGTCCAGGGGATCCGCGCTCTGGATCCTTTCATCCTCCATGGTGGCTGCATAGTTCAGGCTCAAAAACAGTTTCACGCCGTAGGAGGAAAACAGTTCCGAAAGTTTCTTCACCTGTATAAGATGCCGGTCATCGATCAGGCGGCAGGCTTCGTCCTTCACATTGACGTTGTTGATCACAACCCCGTTGATACCGATTGAGCAGAGACACCTTGCGTAATCCTCTGTCCTCTGATTGATGATTAACTCGTTGTTCTCAAAGAAAAAAGAATTTCCGGAATATCCTCGTTCGATGGTGCCGTCCATGTTGTCCCAGTGATTCAGCATCCGCAAGCGGTTTTCCGGCACTTCACACACTTCCCGGAAGCCCAGCCTGAGAAGGCTGATCAACCGGAACGCGCCATAGAGCAGTCCTGTTTCCGAAGCGGCTTCTATGGTATACTCCGGATCATTTCCGTATATGTGATACCCTTCCTCCCCAAGACTCTCATCTCGAGTTATCCGCAGGCAGACTGTTTTGTCTTTCAGGAACCTGCAGTGCTTCAGCTCCTTCACTGCATTCTGAATCTTCCTGTCCTCCGAAAATGGATTGTCAAAAAGCACGCGGACTCCGCTGTCATTGGTCTCGTAATCCAGCCACAATTTCGTATACATTCCGCTCATCACTCCTGTAAATCTCAAAGAGGGGCTCTGTCTCAGATGTCTTCCAGATCGGAGAGCTCATCATAAGCCGTGTCATACCCGGCATTTGCCGATCGTTTCAGCCATTCGACAGCCTCGGCCCTGTTCTTTTCATAATCTTTTGTAAGAAGAATCTTTGCAACGTTGAACATCGCCTCCGGAACGCCCTGTTCCGCTGCAAGAAGAAACCACTTAAGCGCTTTGTCCAGATCCGGCTCTGTTCCTCTGCCGGACCAGTACATAAAGCCTAAAGTAAACTGTGAAATCGCGTCTCCGTTCTCAGAGGCAACCGTCAGATACCGCAGGGCACGGTCAAGATCCTGTGGTATATTCCAACCGTAATAAAACTCTTTCCCGAGGAATGCGCACATTTCCGGATCGCCCTCCTCACATAATTCGATTACAGCGTTAAGCTTCTCTTCCATTGAGGGTTCCATTGTTTCAGGCTCCTTTCTTTCTCAAACTGCGATATC
>CADCPV010000011.1 GCA_902803345.1 uncultured Eubacteriales bacterium
CCCCCCCTTAAAAACAGATCAGTCCCAGGTTGCTTCGTCTTCCATGTCTTCCGGCGCCGAAACCGTATCCAAAGCGCTCTCCATCAGCTTCATCATTTCCCAGGCCGAACGGAAATACATGGTCTGGTTCTTCTCTACCCAGGTAATTCTGCCCTGCCAGGAGCTGTTCTGCCGGTGCTGTACACGGATAATAAAGGATCCGAGGTCTCCGTGCTTCATGAGTAATTCTTCGTCTTTCATTACTTTCGCCTTTCTTGGTTCCGGATAGGATCTTTTGGGTTCTTCTGTAAAGGACCTGGTGTTGGTTGTCGGAAAAGGAAAACGCAGATCATCGTAAAACTTTTCCAGTTCGAAAAAGAGCTGATCCCAGGAGCTGACTGGATGTTCCTCCCGCGAATAGCTTGTATAATAGCGTGCCCGGATATACGGTCCGACTCGGCCATCGATCGCAAGAACGACGCCGTTCGGCGTTCCGATGTAAACCTGTGAAGGAAATTCTGCCATACGCACCTCCTCAGTACCGACTCACGACAATATTGACGTGGTAACGTATGCCGGTGCGCTGCCTGCGGATGATGAAGTGTTCGTTAATCCGCCGCTGCACGATCTTGCAGTCCTCTGAGGTCGTATTGATCAGGAGCACCAGGTACTGCCCCTTCCCGTAACGGCACAGGGCATCCGAATGCCGGACCGAGTCACGAATCGATTCGCGCAGGCGGTCCGACAGCTCATCAAGCTGCGCGCCCTGGCGCATCGGATTGCCTTTACTGTCCACGACCGTACAAAGCATCAGATAAATAGACTGGCCGCCGCGTTCCATCATGCGCCGTACCATCTGATAAATACCCTGGAACACCGGATAGGGACAGAGGAAACCGCCCGGTTTCGTATCCGACTCAGTATCCAGCTGCATCTGGATATCATCAAGAAGCGCGAACTGATGCTCCACCTGGGTTCCGAGCTTCTGCAAAAGATCCATCATCTTCTGAGAGGGACGGAGACCTTCGGTCCGAAGATACAGATCAAGCGTGTCATCATAGAACTGCACCGCCTGGTCAAACCGTCCGGTTGCGACCAGTGCCTCCATCGTCAACGCTTCCCAGTCGGACATCGGCTGCAGCTTTGCCGCGTAGACGCCCAGCGCCTCGAGTTCGGTGTAGTCGTCCAGTTCCCTAAGAACTGACGCGCATTCCTCCGCAATCTCGATAAAAAGCGTCCGGTATCGGCGGGCTTCCTGCGCAACCCAGACCATCGCGGTCTGATTCTGCAGGAATTCACCGGTGTACAGGTGAATCGCCCGAAGATAATAATCTTTTTTCTCCAGAGGGTCTTTCGCTTCCCGAGCAAGTCCCGCGAACCGTTCCATCTCTTCCGCGTCTTCCACGACAGGAATGTCTGGATTCCAGCGCAGGACACCTTTCTCTACGCCCAGGTAATTCACATCCGGAAGCCCGGACTGACGCAGTTTTTTCTTCGCATTGTAGACAACGGAGCGCGTCGCATGATGTACGTCATCAAGGTCCCGGTCCTCAAACAGAATCCGCTCCGCTTGATCGCGGCTGATCCCGTTTCTTCGATGATGCAGTACGAGCTGCATCAGGTAGGCAAACTGAGATTCGCTGGTCCGGCCTTCGTTCGTTATAATCTTCCCTTTATAGCGAAGCGCGAAGTCGCCGAACATCTGCACATAAAGAATATCCTGTTCATTTTCCATAGTCGGCCTCACAATCGGCAGGCGACAGTACTCCCCGTTCTCTGTCTGCCTATTTTACACTGCTATGCGTCACAATTTTCGCAAAAAAACCGCGTTTTTAACGGCATTTTTCATCTTATCCGAGCCGTTTGACCATGTTTTCGTAATGCGCGCAGGAAAGAAGCGCCGTATCTTTGGTGATCCGGCCTTCACGGTAAAGCCTGAGAAGGCTTCCGTCGGTCGTGCACATTCCGTCCGCCGCACCGGACTGCATCGCCGAATCCAGCTGGTGCAGCTTGTCCTCACGGATCATGTTCTGGATTGCAGGCGTGGCCTTTAGAATCTCAAAGACCGGAATCTGTCCGCCCGATGTGGACGGTACAAGCTGCTGGCAGACAATTCCCCGAAGGATCTGCGCGAGCTGGATCTTGACCTGCTGCTGCTGATTGGCGGGAAATACATCCAGAATCCTGTTAATCGTATTGGCAGCACTCGAGGTATGCAGGGTCGAGAACAGCAGAACACCGGTCTCCGCCGCGGTCATCGCCGCCGAAATGGTATCATAGTCCCGCATCTCACCCAGAAGAATCACGTCCGGGCTCTCACGGAGTGCCGAACGGAGCGCCTCCAGATATCCGGGGGTGTCGATCGAAATCTCACGCTGTGTCACAATCGCCCGGTCATGGCGATGAATATACTCAATCGGGTCCTCCATCGTAATGATGTGGCAATCCCGGTTTTTATTTATGCGGTCGATCATACAGGCCAGGGTCGTCGATTTGCCGGTTCCCGCGGCGCCCGTGATAAGTACGAGTCCTTTTTTATTCTCCGACAGGGAAAGTACTGTCTCTGGAATCCCCAGTTCCTTCGGATCCGGAAGGCCGAAATGAATCACCCGGATCACAGCCGCAAGCGAACCGCGTTGCCGGAAAACGTTGACACGGAAACGCCCGAGCGTGAAAATCGAGAAGGAGAAATCATCGTCAATGCCCGCGTCCAGATTCGTTCGCGCACGTTTCGAAACCTCATAGATTTCGTCTACCAGCCTGACAATCATATCGGGTTTCATGACATCCCCCGGCAGACGGTTCTGGTGACCGTGACATTTCAGTACAATCGGAAGCCCGGCGACAATAAAGATGTCCGCCGCGTCCATTTCCACTGCTTTCTGCAGTATTTCCTGTATATTCATACCAAACCCCTTATTTTCCGTCCCAGAAATTCAGTCCCGGGTCTTCTTCCCAGTCACGTGTAAACCGGTACTGAAGCACCTCGACTGTCCCATCCGAAATATCGAAATGGATCGTCAGCGTATCAACATCCTGCGTGATTTCATGGACGTACTCCCCGTCTTCCGAAGCGAATCCTTCGGCTGCGGCTGCGCCCTGTTCACGGACTTTAGCGGAAAGCTCCGACAGGAATTCCTGTCCTTTGGCATCCAGCTGGTACCGCGCCGAAACCGTATCCGCGAAGCGATCCGAGAGTCGCTGATCCGCCTGGGCTGTCGTAAAGGTCAGAATCGCAAGGGTTGTGAGGCAGATGCTGATCACCGCAAGAAGAAGCGCAAGCGG
The DNA here is from genome assembly GCA_902803345.1 of uncultured Eubacteriales bacterium. The sequence continues at coordinate 3,265 of CADCPV010000011.1, forward strand.
TCCCAGCTTGATCGGAACCTGTTTCATCAGAATCCCTCCTTCCCTGCGGACGTGACCGGAAGGCTGTACAGTACTCTCTCCCCGGAAATCACATTGATTGTCGCGGATAAAAGTCCGTCCTCCGGGCTGCCCCAGTCCATTGCAAGCTGAAACTGTCCCGAGGGATCCGGCTGCATGTCGCTGTCATAGAAAGCCGTAAAGCCATGTTCTTTGAGAAGAAAGCTTCCGTCCGTCTGATGACGCCCTTCGGTATCCAGAAGATCAAAAAGCTCCTCCGGCTCATCCGCTTCGTGAAAAGCCTCCGCAAGATTCTGGGAAAGACACACCGCCGTCGTCAGGTCTTTCGCCTCGGTACTTCTTCTGCGGGAAAGCGCGAAGACCTGGCTCAGTACCAGAATGACCCCGACAAAGACGAGGATCATCAAAAGCGTCTCGATGTAGAAAGCCGTTACCTGTCCTCTGTCCTTCACCGGGAATCACCCCCTCCCGAACGAAGACTCAGAAGGGACTCTCCCTGATCTGTCACCACCCTGAAAAAGCCGGGCTGGATTTCTTCGATGTCAAAACGCTCAGTTTCACCGATCAGCTGCGCCGTCTCAGGGTCCGGCGGCATCGACAGCAGACTGTCATCCTCCAGAAGTTTCCCATCCGCATGGAAAATACGGATTCCAAAACCATCCGGCAGCGTAATCACAATCATCCTGCCATAGTCGGAATCGACAAGCTCGACCGAATCTGCACCGTCATAGGCCCTTGTCACCGAAGAAAGGTATGACAGAAGCCCGCGCCGACTGTTATTCAGATTTTGACTGTCCGCGGAATTTTTGTAAGCCGAAGCACCGAAAATCACCAGGAGGAGAAATCCCAGCAAAAACAGTGCCGCAATCCCGATTGTAAAAATGCCGACGGACGGAGTCCTGTGTTGTTTCATCAGAAAGCCTTTCTTACTTCACCTTCACGATTACCTGAGGCGGAAGGTTCGAAGCAAACGCTTCATAGCGGACATAGAAATCCTTTGTATTGACCTGCAGGCCGTAGTGATCCTGCAGATACTGAAGGTTCGGTGGATAGATGCCTTCGACCGCATAACACTGCCTTGCAGAACGCTCCACTGCTTCCCGGATTGCCGCAGTGCTTTCTGTGCTGATATCCTTTCGGGGCAGCAAGAAAAACAGCGTCAGCATTCCTACAGCCAGAAGCAGCAGGATCACCGGCAGAATGCGTATGAAAAGCGGTGTTTTCTTATCGCTGTACATGGAAGCCCTTTCCTTATCCCACGGAATTCATCATACCGATCAGAGGAAGCATGACCGACAGCAGGGAAAGTGCCACGGTAATCATCAGGACGCCAGAAAGCAGCGGGTCCACGATTCCGACAAGCCTGTCAACACGGTTCACGCAGTCTCCTTCCAGAAGCTCTGTCAGGCGCGCCAGCACATTTTCCATGTTGCCCGAGCGCTCACCCGCCAAAAGCATCCGCCCGTAAACCGGCTCGAAAAGTTCTTCCTCATAAGCAGCCTGTGCAAAGGAATGTCCTTCCTCCATGAAGCTCAGGCATTTCTGCAGTTTTTCCTCGACCGGTGCGCAGTCCGTCATACGGATCGAGTCCTGCACCGCGATGTCCTGCATTTCGCCGCTTGCAAGGAAGGTGGAAAGTGCGGAGGTAAAACGGAACATGCCCATATCCCAAAGGATATCCCGGGTTGCGGGGATCTTCTGAAGCAGCTTCTCGACAAGCGGTCGCTTTTCCGTGTTCCAGAGCACCAGGCCAAGAACCAGCAGGACTGCTAAAACCACCATCACACAGAGCGCCACCCAGGAAAACACATAGGCCAGGCGGATATAGCGGTACGAAGACGCTGCCAGAGAACCGGTCAGTTTATCATAAACCCCCTTGAATGCCGGAAGTACCATTGTCAGCATGACAATAAGCACTGCAATAATCAACGCCAGCATCGCTGCGGGATAGGTGACCGCGTTTTTCAGTTTGTCGCTGATGGTCTTCTGGTCCGTGTAATACCGTGACAGCCGGAAAAGCACATCCTCCAGCCTTCCGGACTGTTCACCGGCCTTGACCATCTGCAGGCAATACTGCGGGAAAATCCCGCTCTCTTCCATTCCTGCGGAAAGGCTGCGCCCGTCTTCGATGGCCGTCTTCATGACTGAAAGGCCATGCTCCAGGATTCCTCCGTCCCGGTGTCCGGTGTACAGAAGTCCGACTGCCTCATCGGTCTGAATGCCGGACTGCACCATCATCGCCATGCTTTCACAGAAAGCGCTGACGCCCAGATTGTCTAATTTCCTGCTCATGTTGAAGAACCCTTTCCTCAGTATGTATACAGATCCCGATAATTGCTGCCGTCTCCAACATACTCTGCGGGTGCGCCGCTTGCGGAGAATGTCAGATCCAGCCGGTACCAGCTGAAACGCTTTTTGATCTGGAAACCCACTGTCACCCAGCCGGTTTCCTGTGTATAAAACATGTTCCAGGCATGATAGATATCATTCTCTCCGACGTCTCCGTAAATCATTTTGGTCGGAATGCCCTGTGTCCTCAGAAGCGCCGCGGCAAGTGCCGCATAATCGAGGCAGATTCCGTAGCCTGTCTCCATCGTCTCATCCGGTTCTGCCGGAATAGACGACATCGGATGCTCCGCCTTTTCCATATCGTATTTGATATTCTTCGTTACATAATCATATACTTCTTTCACGACGTCGAGATCGGTATCGGCATTTTTCGCAAGCGCCTCTCCTTTTTCAATGACCTCGGATTCTTCGTGATAGTAAACGAAATCACTCGGACGAAGATAGGGCTGGAAATCATCCTCGAGCTCCACTTCGAACTCCCCTTTACCGATACAGGCATATTTTGTACCCTCGCGGTGCTCCCATACGGAATATGCGTAGGATCCGTTTCCCATGGTCAGCGGGATTGTCGACGGCTCGGCATCGTAGGAAAAATCATAATATGTGTACTTGTAATCGTCTTTACTGATCTGGACCACAATCTGATCCTGTGCCTTGACGGAAAAGCCCACATACCCTTTTGAAAGACCGCTCTCATCGACGATAATCTCACCGTCTTCTACGGCAATGGCCCCTTTATAGGGCGACCAAAGCAGCTCCGGAGCCGTGTAACTGCCCGTCTTTTCGGACTCAGTCGGGTCTTCCTTTTCCGAAGCCGTAGTGGTCTTCTCAGCTTCGTACCTTTTCTCCAGTTCCCGTGTCTGTTCCGTGATCTCGGTCGTACAGTCGGAGGCGGTCAGAGGCAGACTCAAAAGCAAAACAGCCGCAAGGCAGAGGACTGATTTCGATATTCTTTTTCGGAAATTTGCGCGAAAAATCATAGCGTCAGTTCCTCAACCTCCCGGCCAGAATATTCAACAGTGCGCCGCAGATTGCGAAAATAAAGAGATTGATTTTGCCTGCTGGGCTGGTATAAATCGTCATGAGATCCCCGAGAAGCGGGAAATGTTTTTTTACAATTCCGATGACATTGGCATAGGGCACTGCCAGCATGTCGTTTCCTTCGTTGTAGTCGCCCTTTGTTATCAGCTCGCCCTCAACGATGTGATTGCTGACAACCCGGTGCACAACAACGGTACCCTCGCTCATATAAGCGATGATCTCGTCGGTCTCAACAGCCGACAGTTCCTCGGAAGTAACCGGCTTGACATACACGATCGAACCGATCGGAATCGTCGGAACCATGCTTCCGCTCGTTATGTTGTAAGCCGAGAGACCGAAGGCTTTCGGAAGTACAACGATCAGCGAAAGGCCGATGACCGCTACTAGTATCAGAATTCCGGCGATATTGCAAAGAGCGGGAATAACCTTCCCGCCCCTTGCTCTTTTCCTTTTACCGGACAGTGTTTTAAGATTATCGTTGTCCATGAATTATTACGGATTAATCGTCCTTTTCTTCGACATTCATTCTGCCCGATTTGTTCTTCTTGTTGTTGACCAGGAAGATAATCAGCAGCACGATGGCTGTAATGAAACCAAGCGATCCGAAAATGAATCCGGGATGTTTGATTACGTCAAGAATTCGCTGAAGAAGTTCCTTATCCTCACCTTCGGATTCACTCTCGGTGAAATCCGTAGAACCTGCCGGTCCTTCAGTGGAGGAAAAGTCCATCGTTTCCTCGATTTCACTCGAGCTAGTCTCCGGTGTATTGGTGGACTCGTTCTGAGAAGCGGATTCCTGTGCGGAGCTGGTCTCGTTGGATCCGGAGGATTCATTCTGACCGCCCTGGGATTCGCCCTGACCGCCGCCGGAGCTTTCATTCTGGCCGCCGCCGGA
>CADCPV010000012.1 GCA_902803345.1 uncultured Eubacteriales bacterium
ACGGCACTTTTCGATTTTTCCGTCAATTAGGCCAAAATTTCCGAAAAGCTTGACAAAACCGCAGGGGAAGTCCTATAATGTCCGCAAATGGGCAAAGGCGTTCATTTCCGTAAGAGTATCTCTGTACGGAGATGAGCGCCTTTTGTTGTTCTATCGAGAAAGGAAGCGACCTCCCATGATGAAAGAAGGTGAGCTGCGTATCCCCTCCGGGTGCGCGATCGCAGCTGTCATATCAAGAGAAGGAAAGCGGATGACAGGCGAACGGATTGTCCGGGCCATGGTCCCGATGCACGAACGCTCAAACGGCCTCGGCGGCGGATTTGCGGGTTACGGCATCTATCCTGAATACCGTGATTTCTATGCGCTGCACCTGTTTTTTGACAGCCGTGCGACAAGAAAAGACTGCGAAGCCTTTTTAAAGGAATATTTTGAAATCGTCCAGTCCGAGCTGATTCCCACGAGGAAGATTCCGGAAATCACCGACGAACCGATTATCTGGCGCTACTTTGTCGCGCCGCTCCAGTCCATGCTCCGCTCCATGCAGCTCGATGAAAAGGAATTCGTCGCCCGCGCGGTTATGAAGATCAATACCGAAATGAACGGGGCTTACGTTTTCTCGAGCGGCAAAAACATGGGCACCTTCAAGGCGGTCGGTTTCCCGGAGGATGTAGGCTATTTCTACCGTCTTGAGGAATACGAAGGCTATTCCTGGACCGCACACGGCCGTTACCCGACGAATACCCCCGGCTGGTGGGGCGGCGCGCATCCTTTTACGCTTCTGGATTACTCGGTCGTCCACAACGGAGAAATTTCCTCCTACGACGCAAACCGGCGCTTTATTGAGATGTTCGGCTATAAATGCACGCTGCAGACCGATACTGAGGTCATTACCTATATTATGGATTACCTCGTGCGCAGGCAGGGACTGACGCTTTCGGAGGCGGCAAACGTAATCGCAGCGCCCTTCTGGTCGACAATCGCAGGGGAAAGCGACGAATATGACAAAAAGCGTCACGCTTATCTTCGGACGGTTTTCCCGAGCCTCCTTGTAACCGGTCCCTTCTCGATCGTTTTAGGCTTTACGGGCGGAATCATGGCATTAAACGACCGGCTGAAGCTCCGTTCGATGGTCGTCGGCGAGAAAAATGACCTGGTCTTTGTCTCCAGCGAGGAAGCCGCCATCCGTACCATGGAACCGGACGCGGAGAACATCTTCGCGCCTTCGGGCGGCGAGCCGGTCATTATTCGGGTGAAAGAAGGTGCATACTGATGGGAGTGGAATTCATCTATCCTGAATTTGAAGTGGTCCGAAACGAGTCCCGCTGCATAAAGTGCCGGGTCTGTGAACGGCAGTGTGCGAATGAAGTCCATCATTACAGCCCGGAGCGCGGCATCATGATGAGCGACGAGACCAAATGTGTCAACTGCCAGCGCTGCGTGTCTCTCTGTCCGACGCGCGCCCTGAAGATTGTGAAATCCGACTGCGTGCTCCGCGAAAACGCCAACTGGCAAAACGATACGATCCGGGAAATCTACAAACAGGCCGGATCGGGCGGCGTGCTGCTCTCTTCCATGGGCAATCCGAAACCGCTGCCGGTTTACTGGGACAAGATTCTGATCAATGCCTCGCAGGTTACAAATCCGCCGATTGACCCTTTGCGCGAACCGATGGAGACACATGTTTCCTTGGGGAAAAAACCGGATAAGATCACGCGGGATCCGGATGGTAAGCTGATCTGCGAGCTTCCGCCCCAGATCAGCCTCTCGATGCCGGTCATGTTCTCCGCGATGAGCTATGGCTCGATCAGTTACAACGCCCACGCTTCTCTCGCACGGGCAGCGACGGAACTCGGAATTCTCTATAATACGGGCGAAGGCGGACTCCACGAAGATTTCTACCAGTACGGACCGAATACGATTGTCCAGGTCGCGAGCGGCCGCTTCGGCGTGCACGAGGATTACCTGGAGGCCGGCGCCGCGATTGAAATCAAGATGGGCCAGGGCGCAAAACCCGGCATCGGCGGGCATCTTCCGGGTGCCAAGATCGTGGGTGATGTCTCAAGAACCCGGATGATCCCGGAAGGGTCGGATGCCATCTCCCCGGCACCGCACCATGATATCTATTCGATCGAGGACCTCCGGCAGCTCGTGTTCTCCCTGAAGGAAGCGACCGAGTACCAGAAGCCCGTCATTGTCAAGGTTGCGGCCGTCCACAACATCGCCGCGATCGCATCGGGCATCGCCCGCTCCGGTGCGGATATCATTGCGATTGACGGCTTCCGCGGCGGCACCGGCGCAGCGCCGACCAGGATCCGCGACAACGTCGGCATCCCGATTGAACTTGCGCTTGCGGCTGTCGACCAGCGGCTCCGCGACGAAGGCATCCGGAACAATGTTTCCCTGGTCGCCGGCGGTTCCATCCGAAGCGCTTCCGATGTTGTAAAAGCCGTTGCCTTAGGCGCCGATGCCTGCTATATCGCGACCGCCGCGCTTTTGGCTCTGGGCTGCCATCTCTGCCGCACCTGTCAGACCGGCAAATGCAACTGGGGCATTGCGACACAGCGGCCGGATCTCGTAAAACGCCTGAATCCGAATATCGGCTCGGAACGCCTTGTGAACCTGATGACCGCCTGGCGGCATGAAATCATGGAACTCATGGGCGGGATGGGCATCAATTCCATCGAAGCGCTGCGGGGCAACCGGCTGATGCTTCGGGGCGTCGGACTTACGGAGAAGGAACTTCAGATCCTCGGGATCTCGCATGCGGGGGAATAAAGCAATGAAACGAGTTTATGTCAATGAAGAATGGTGCCTCGGCTGCCATTTATGCGAATACAACTGCGCCTTTGCCAATTCCGGGCTCTCCGACATGGTACTGGCGCTCAAAGACAAGCCGATCTTCCCGCGCATCCATGTCGAGGGGGACGAGCGGATTTCCTACGCGGTTTCCTGCCGGCACTGCGAAGACCCGATCTGCGTCAAAAGCTGTATCGCAGGCGCACTTTCAAAGGAAGGCGGCGTGATTCGCGTCGACCAGAACCGCTGCGTCGGCTGTCTGACCTGCGTTTTAGTCTGTCCCTACGGTGCGCTTGCGCCGAATGACCAGGGTGTGATGCAGAAATGCGAGCTCTGCCTGCAGAATGCCTGCGGGGAGCCGGCCTGCGTAAAGGGCTGCCCGAACCGGGCCATTGTCTATGAAGAAAGGGAGGATGCGGTATGAAGCGCTATGTGATCATCGGAAACGGCGTCGCTGCCGCAGGCTGTATTGAGGGAATCCGAAGCGTTGACCGTTCATCCGAAATTACGGTCATCTCCGAGGAGAAGCATGCTGTGTACTGTCGGCCGCTTATCTCCTACTATTTAGAGGGAAAAACCGATCTTCAGCGTATGCAGTACCGGAGCGGGGACTTTTATGAGAAGAACGGCTGTCAGGTGCTGTACGGACAGAAGGCAGTTCGGATTCTCCCCGAAACAAAGAAAGCAGAGGTTTCGGACGGAACTCTGCTTCCCTATGACGAGCTTTTGATCGCCGCCGGTTCTTCGCCCTTTGTTCCGCGCTTTGAGGGGCTGGATACTGTTCCAAAGAAGTACTCCTTCATGACGATTGACGACACGCTGGCGCTGGAGCAGGCGCTCACCGAAAAAAGCCGGGTGCTGATTGTCGGCGCAGGCCTGATCGGCCTGAAATGCGCAGAGGGAATTTTAGAACGCGTGGGCTCCGTTTCGGTCTGTGACCTCGCGGACCGGGTGCTTTCGAGCATTCTGGATTCGGAGTGCGCTGCGATGATGCAGAAACATTTAGAAGCGAAAGGCATGCGTTTTTACCTGAGCGACAGTGTCGCCCGCTTCGAGGGGAACACCGCTCATATGCAGAGCGGCGCGGATGTGGAATTTGACGTGCTGGTCCTCGCGGTCGGTGTCCGCGCAAACAGCGGACTTCTGCGGGACTGCGGCGGCGATGTGAACCGCGGAATCCTCGTCGATGAACGGATGCAGAGCTCGATCCCCGGCATCTATGCGGCAGGTGACTGCGCAGAGGGACCGGACATCTCAATCGGCGGTAAGCGCGTTTTAGCGATCCTCCCAAATGCCTATATGCAGGGTCATACGGCCGGCGTCAACATGGCAGGCGGATCGGAACGCTTTGACAAGGGCATCCCGATGAATTCCATCGGTTTCTTCGGGCTGCATGCAATGACCGCAGGCGCCTATGAAGGTGAACTCTATGAAGAGAAAACCGATCACTCCCTGAAGCGCCTCTTTGTGAAAGACGATCAGCTGCGCGGTTTCATCCTGATCGGCTGCGATGAGCGGGCGGGTATCTACACTTCCCTGATCCGCGAACGGATCCCTCTTTCTTCGATCAATTTCGATCTTCTCAAAAAAACAGCAACAACAGCGTCCTTTTCTGCCGAAATGCGTAGAAAAATCTTCGGAGGTGTGTTATGATGCATACAATTAATGCCGAAGGGCTTGACCACAGAGAACTGAATGAAGCGATCCGGAACGCACCGGATTGCTGCACGATTGAAAACTGCCTGGGGCAGCGCTTTATCGCTGCCGGGATGTCGCGGGAAAACCTGGTCCTGAAAGGGACACCCGGAAATGCGCTCGGCGCTTACTTAAACGGCGGAACGCTGACGGTTCACGGAAACGCGCAGGATGCGGTCGGGGACACCATGAATTCCGGGACGATCGTCATTCACGGGAGCACCGGGGATGCCGCTGGCTATGCCATGCGCGGCGGAAAGATCTATGTCCGCGGAAATGCCGGCTACCGCGCGGGCATTCACATGAAGGCTTATGAGGACAAAGTCCCGCTGATGATCATCGGCGGAAAGGCCGGGAGTTTTCTGGGCGAATACCAGGCAGGCGGCGTGATTATCGTGCTGAACTTAGAGAAACCGGAGGAAAAGTGTGTCGGTTTCTTCCCCTGCACCGGCATGCACGGCGGAAAAATGTTCCTGCGCTCCATGTGCAGAGACGTGGTCTTCCCCGAGCAGGTGACAGCCTGTCCCGCTTCAGATCAGGATCTTCAGGAGATCCGCGCCCATATCGAGGAGTACTGCACACTTTTCGGGCTGGATCCGGAGGAAGTGCTTGCGGCTCCCTTTACCGTTGTCACACCGGACAGCAAGAATCCGTACAGGCAGATGTATGTCGCAAATTAAACCCTACGAGGAGGATATCCCATGAAATACGCCAAGGAAGAGGTACTTCAGTATGCGCAGGAGGAAGACGTCAAATTTATCCGTCTTACCTTCTGCGATGTTTTTGGCAAACAGAAAAATATCGCCATTATGCCCCACGAACTGCCCCGCGCCTTTTCACAGGGTATTTCATTTGATGCCTCTGCGATCAAGGGCTTCGGCGATGAAACGCACAGCGACCTTCTGCTGCATCCGGAGCCGGAAACGCTGATGCCGCTTCCCTGGCGGCCCGAACACGGCCGCGTCGTGCAGATGTTTTCATCGATTGCGCATCCGGACGGAAGCCCCTTCTCCTGCGATACGAGAAGCCTGCTGAAAAAGGCTGTCGCAGACGCGAAGGAGCAGGGTCTCGAGTTTACATTCGGCGCCGAACAGGAATTCTACCTCTTCCTGCAGGATGAAAACGGAAAGCCTACGCGAACCCCGAACGATGAAGCAGGCTATATGGACATCGCTCCCGAAGACTGCGGCGAAAATGTCCGCCGTGAGATCTGCCTGACACTGGAGCAGATGGGGATCTATCCGGAAAGCTCTCACCATGAAGAAGGCCCCGGCCAGAACGAGATTGATTTTCGTTATGCGGATGCACTCTCATCAGCTGATCACGCGCTGACTTTCCAGCGGGTTGTCAAGACCGTCGCTCACCGGAACGGTCTTTCTGCGGATTTCTCCCCGAAGCCTTTGGAAAACGGCCCCGGAAACGGCTTTCATATCAATATTTCGCTTCGGAACCTTCGGGATCCGGCGCTCTTTTCGCATATGATCGCGGGCATCCTGAAGCATGCCCCGGCCATGACTGCTTTCCTGAATCCCTGCGAGGCCTCTTACCGCAGGCTCGGGCAGGACAAAGCGCCGGGTTATGTTTCCTGGTCGCATGAAAACCGTTCGCAGCTCATCCGCATCCCCGCAGCCGTCGGCGAATACCGCCGTGCGGAGCTTCGTTCGCCTGATCCTTCAGCCAATCCCTATCTCGCGTATACCCTGATGATTTACGCGGGGCTTGACGGCATCCAGAACAGGCTTCCCCTCTGCGATCCTTCGGACCTCAATCTCTATACTGCGCCGGAAACCGTACTCTCACAGTATGAAAAGCTTCCAACCAGTTTTTCGGATGCCTGCAGGCTGGCCTCCGAAAGCAGCTTTATCAAAGCGCATATACCCGCTGACATTCTGTCCATTTACTGCGGAACCGAAGCCTGAGAAAACACGGAGAAAAGGGATCCCCTATGAGCCTGAAAGAGCGAGTTTACAGCGTTCTCGTTGTATCCGCGGCCGAAAAACTGAATAACGCTCTCTCGGATCTGCTGCCGGAATCGCATTACCAGCCCGTCCGGTATGTTTCGGCAGTCTCTGCGGGGAAACGCGCCTTCTCGGAACGGAATTATGACTTCGTGATCATCAATTCGCCGCTTCCGGACGATTCGGGCATCCGTTTTGCGATCGATACCGGCAGCACAAAGGGAAGTGTTGTCCTGCTTTTAGTACGCACAGAAAACTACGATGAAGTCCGCGAAAGAGTTTCGGACAGCGGGGTATATACGCTCGCAAAGCCCTTCTCCCGGCCGATGATCCTGACCGCCCTCGACTGGATGGCCAGCACACGCGAACGGCTGAGAAAGATGGAGAAAAACACGCTTTCCTTCGAAGAAAAGATGGAGGAAATCCGGATCGTCAACCGCGCCAAATGGGTGCTGATCTCCGAACTTCAGATGGATGAGCCGCAGGCGCACCGGTATATCGAAAAGCAGGCGATGGACCGCTGCCTTTCAAGAAAAGAGATCGCCGAGGAAATAATCCAAACATACAATTGACAAAAATCCCCTCTTATACTACAGTAGAATCAAATCTGCCGCATCCGGCAATCACGAAAGAATTCTACCCTTATGACGCAGAAAAACGTCAATCCGCTTCAGCCTTACACAGGGAGTGAACCGTTTCTCTTCCTGTGTTTTTCCGATGCCGATGATGCGCGGGTCCAGCCGCTTCTTCGGCGGCTTGTTTCACGCGGCTGCCGGGTCTGGTACGCCTCGGGGCGCGCGAAAACGCTCGAGGAACAACGCGACCGCACAGAACGGATGGCAAGCGCCGATCTTCTGATTCTCTACCGCACTGCAGCCTTTCAGGAAGATACGGACAAGAAAAGCGCACTCCTTTCCTGCCAGGCACGCGGCTGTCCGATCATCAGCATCGATATGGAGGATGGAGGCGGTGAGCTCTCCCTCGGACTGACAAAAGCACAGCACATTCCGCGCCCGAAAAACACGGCTGACATAGAAGAAACCCTGCTTCGTACAGAAGGCTTTTCACAGGCCCTTCTTGGGAAGCCTCAGAAGATTCAGAATCGTCCGCTATCCGGGAAAATTGCGGTCGTCTTGGCGGTGGCTGCGGCACTGCTTCTTGCAGCCGGAATCGTGTTTTCCGTGCTCCGCTCACATCGGACACCCCCGGAAGAACTGCCGCAGGATACGATCGTTTTTTCGGATCAGGCACTTTCGGATGCGGTCCGGGCTGCTTCGGGCGGCGGTATTCTTTCTGAAGAAACCGTGTCCGGCATTACGAAACTATCCCTCTCCTCGCTTCCCGAAAACCCGGAGGAGCTTCGAAAACTCCCGGCGCTTCAGACGCTGGAATTTCCGCAGTCTGTACTTCTTTCAGAGGATGAGCGAATTGACCGGCTCCTCGAATCCTACGAAATCATCCTCAAAGGAGGTGGAAAATGAGCAGCTTTTTCCGCCCCTACGAGGGGAAACTGAATTACGTCTTTATCAGCTACTCGCACCGGAATTCCGACGAGGTGCTTCAGATCCTGAATATCCTGAACAACCGGAAGCTGCGGCTCTGGTACGACGAAGGCATCCCCGCAGGTTCCGACTGGCCGCAGAATATCGCCGACCACATGGAGACTTCGGCGGCGGTACTCTTCTTTCGCTCAAAGACCGCGCTCGCATCACCGAACTGCCGCTCAGAAATCGAACGGGCTGTCAGCCTGAAAAAACCGCTTCTTGTGCTGCCTCTCGACGGTACGGCGGCAGACGATTCCTGGAAGGGGCTCCTGCCCGAGGGGGATATCTCCGCGGAACTGAAAGAACTGAACAGAAATCCGGCAGGCTATGCCGAACGCGTACTATCCTGGTCTGTTCTGAACCGCAGTTTCTACCGGAATCTGCGGGAAAAGATACGCTGGGATCTTCTGGGCCTGGCCCTCGCGATGCTTTTCATGATCATAGCAGCTGCTGGCCTTACCGGCGTCATTTCGGGACGTTTCGATCGCTGGATCATCCGTGAAACCGAAGCGACGACTGCTCCGCAGGAAACCCGCACAGATGCACCGACCGAAACCGAAGAATCGACCACGGAGGAAATCCTTCCGTCCGAGTACGAAGATTATTTCCCGGTCGAATTCCCGGATATCCTGCAGGCACGTGCAATCCGTACAGCACTCGGCAAAAAGAGTGATGAATCTGTCCTTCCGAGTGAACTCTCCGCCATCAGCGGACTGTATTTCGCGGGAAGTGTCTATGTCAAAGATTCTGCGGACATCATGCTCACAAAGGACAGCTGCACAGCCAACGACAGGGAAGTCGATGCCGGGATGATCACGGATCTTTCCGTCATCGGAACCGCGACACATATGACGGAGCTATTTTTAATCCGCCAGCCGATCGAGGATCTTTCCACGATCGAAAACCTCGTCCTTCTTCGGGAGCTGAGCCTCGGCGGATGCGAAATGCTTTCGGATCTTGATACGCTTCCCCGTCTGCCGTCGCTTTCTTCCCTGCATCTTGAGTACAGCAGCATCCGGGATCTCACACCGCTTCTTCAGCAGCCAGCCCTGAAAACCGTTACCGTCAGCCGGGACATGCTTCCTTTAATAATTCCCGAAGATACCGGCTTTCAAATCATTCTGCTGCCCTGAAGGCACTGCTTTTGAAAGGAACCTGTTATGGCCTCAAAAAACCGTACGCTCTATCCGCTGTATACTGCCGCCGACCGTGATGCGGCTGCCGAAATCCTGAAAAGCCTCGAGGCACAGGGGCTTACAGTCAGCGAAAAACCGCCGAAAAAAGACGGTGTCCTTCTGCTGTTTCTCTCTGAAGCCTTCCGGGAAGACGAGGCCCTTCAGTCCGAATTTCTGAAATCCTACGCAAAAGGCCTCTCCGTCATCCCCGTAAGCCTCAACGATGCTTCGGCGCCGGAGCCGATTGAAAACGCGCTCTATGCCTATAATACGATCTTTGCCTCCCGCTACAGTAAAGAAGAACTGACTGCCCGTATTGCCTCCGCAGAGGCGCTTCAGAAAAAGAAAAGCCGTCTTCCGGTGCTTCTCTCGGTTTCTGCCGGGATTCTCCTCCTGATTGCGGGCGGCATTGTCGCCTGGCGGCTCTGGCCGAAAAAAACGCCAACGGAAACGACCGCAGAAACGACGGAAACGGAAGCCGTTCCGGACGTCTACATCCCGAAGGAAGCCGGACTTAGGCCGGAGGATCTTGCGCGCGTATATGAATGCCTGATTGTCGGCGATACTTTCTTCTATACGACCGGCAATGAGAGCTGGATTGCGGAAAAAGGCTGGGCCAGAGTCGGCGTAGACTACCTTGCAAACAGAAGCCCCCAGAATGACGAAGGCGAATTCCCCTGGTACAGCACCGAGGACGGCCATGAGATCGAAATGAAAACCTGGGCGGATCTCGAGTTCCTGAAATACATGAAAAACATGAAGTTCCTCTCTCTCTTGCGGGTAGACGGAACACTTCCGGATCTTACGGGCCTTCAGAATCTGGAAAATATTGAGATTTGGGACAGCAGCATTTCAAATATCCAAAATGCTGCGGCCCCGAATCTGCAGTACTTCAGCTTCTTCGGCGATACGGTCCCGGACTTATCGGCGCTGAATCACTGCGGAAGCCTTCAGGAGGTCTATTTCCATTTCTACGGTATGGATGTCGTGGATCTTTCGAATTTCGGACCGGCTTCTCTTAAGACTTTCCGGATCAACGGCAACTACACGAATACGGAAGTCCGGCTCGACGGTCTGAAAAAATGTCCGCAGCTTGCGCATGCGATTCTGATCCGTCTCCCCAATGAAGACCTTTCCTTCCTTTCGGAGTGTTCAGAGCTTGAGGAGGTCGGGCTCTGGGAACTGTGGAACCTGACAAACCTGCATGGGTTGGAGCGCAAAACGAAGCTTTGGGATTTCTGGACGCTTGCCTGTTTTGAACTTTCGGATCTTTCTGCGCTCTCGGATGCGTCGGGTCTCAAAGAGGTCGATGCGGAACATATCGGGCCGCAGGATCTTTCCTGGCTTTCAGGCGCGCAGAAGCTGAGCAAACTTACGCTTTCAGACACCGACACCATCCGTTCTTTCCACGGACTGGAGAACCATTCCTACCTGACTGAAGTCCGCTGTGATAACCTGGCGCATCTGACGGATATTTCCGCACTCGGAAGCTGCGAAAGTTTGGAGCGGCTTTGTCTGAACGAAGCCTTTGACCTGTCGGATTTTTCCGCAGTCGTGAATCTCCCAAAGCTTCGTGAACTGCAGACATACGGAAACCGCCTTGACAATGTGGATTTTCTGTATGGAATAAAAAACAAAAACGGCTTCTCCTTCGGTATCTCATCTGTTGAAAACTGGTCCGGCCTGCAGGCAATTCAGAACTATGAATATCTGAATATTACAAATAAAGACGGAACCGCTCTTCAGTACATTCAGCACGCGACGGTCGAGAAATTCGAGTTCTACAACCGCAGCGGCAGGGACGAATGGGGAACGGAGGAGCTTCCGCTGCAGCTGCTTCCGGAAGTAACGGAAAGTATAAGACTGTATGGGGTTCCTTCCCTTCGCGGTCTTCCGGCTTATAATCTCACGACATTGGAGATTATGGAATCACCGTATCTTACTTCATTGGACGGTGTGCAGAATCTCCCGAAATTCCAAAACTATTTCGGACATCTCTATATCGAGGGCTGCCCGAGACTCACAGACTGGTCGGCCCTCGACGGCTTGAATCTATCTGAAATCCAGCTCGTCAATACTTTTTCACTGCCGGAATTTTCGAAGTTTTTTGCGTCGTCCATCTGCCTCAACGGAACGATAGGGCTAACGGACCTGCACTGCTTTGACAACCTGAAGCCGGACAAAAGCTGCTCGATCAGACTCACAGACCTTGATGAAGTCCAGGATCTTTCCCCTCTCTATACCATGGAGAAAGGCTTCATGCTCAGCGTACCGGCGCATCTGCAGGCCCAGGCACAGGCTCTTGTGGACAGCGGAATTTTCAAGGAATATGACGTGACTTATCCGGATCACGAATGGTCTCTCGCGGATCTGAATGTGCAGATCGTGTCATTGGAGGAACTGGAAACCCTACCGGATGCGGTAGTGGCTTCTGTGAGCCGGTTCGCGATGGCGGGGGATATCCTGTTCAATCCCGATGAATACTGGGTTGAAGAGGACTGGAGAACGAACCCGACAACGCTGACGATTGTTGCCAACAATTCGGATGAACGTATCCCGGTGGAGGACGGAACGAAGCTTCAGGATCTTTCAAAGCTCTCCAGGCTGACCGGACTTCAGGACCTGCGGCTGTACCGCCAGCCTTTACAGAATCTTTCTGGCATTCAGGCTCTCAAAAACCTCGAAAATCTTCAGGTCGTACATTGCCCGGATCTCACCGACGCCTCTGATGCCTTTACCCTGCAGGGGCTGCGATGGGTGGATCTTCAGGATACCGCCCTCGAATCGATTGAAGGCATTCAGAACCTGTATGAACTGGAAAACCTAAATATCAATAATACCCGCATCACGGATTTCTCGCCGCTCGGCGGATGCAGGGAAGATCTTCAGGTGTATTTCGGCCTGCCGCTGATGTCTTACGAGGAATTCTGCGCACTTCCCGCTGTGGTACTCTCCCGGCTGCGGCAGATTATGATCGCGGGCGATTATGTCTGTGATCCCTGGTCGGACTGGCGGTCTGAGGAAGACTGGTCGACGAATCCGACAAGCCTTTATCTGCACGTGAACAGCACGGATGAGCGGATTCCACTGACAAAAGGATCCTTGACAGACCTCTCAACGCTTCCCGATTTGCCGCAGCTTGAGACCCTGTACCTGTTTGGTCAGTCGATCCAGTCCCTTTCGGGCATCGAAAAGCTGCCGTCGCTTCGAAGCATCGAGCTTTCTCAGTGCCGGGATATCACGGATATCAGTGCGCTTTTCGATCAGCCGAATATCCACGAGATCAACATCCGCAATTCCGGCCTCCGGTCCATCGAAGGAGTCGAAAAGCTGCCGGAGCTTCAGGGGCTCCAGATCGGTGGGACGCAGGTCACGGATCTCTCAGTGCTTGAAAGAATTGATTACAGTTATGCCGAGCAGCCGGACGAAGGCGGATATACGCCCCACTTCAGACTCGGAATCGACAGTATGCAAAATGATTTGCCAAAAGACCAGTACGACTATCTTTCCTGTGTACCGTATTATGATTCGCTGAATGTCTTCAACACGGACTGCAGACTCTGGCTTCAGGCGGTTCAGGACACACCGATCCGCAGTCTTCATGCCGGAAACTGCCAGTGGACAAATGAAGCGCTCCGGGAATTTGTTGAACGTCATCCGGAAATTGAGGAAATCAAGCTCAGCTGGAGTCCGGCGTCTCTCGACCTCTCGCCGCTTCTTGATCTCCCGAATCTCAGAACCCTCACTGTATCGTATGACATGGGAGGCGCTATCCAATCCCTTGGGGAGGACTACGGCTTCGAGCTGAATATCGAATACTAAGCAGGTCCGAAACACAAAACGCGTGGACAGGTCCGC
>CADCPV010000013.1 GCA_902803345.1 uncultured Eubacteriales bacterium
CCGCCCGGAGGGACTTCCCTCCGGGCGGATATTGTTGTCAGCCGGCAGTGGTTACATCCGGAAGAAGCTGTTGAATGCCGGAAGCGCGTAGGCGAAATCCTTGCTCATCTGATCGATCGTTTCGAAATCTTCTGCGGAGATTTCGAAATCGATGGCCTTCACGTTGTCCTCAACCTGGTCAGGCCGTTTGGCACCGACGATCGGGGATGTAATGAAGCTCTGCTGCATGCACATCCGAAGAGAAAGCTGCGCAAGCGTCACGCCGTATTTCTCCGCGAAGGGACGCAGGCTGTCGACGAAATCAATGGCCTGAGAGAAGTAGGGCTGCTGGAAAAGCGAAGCGCGGTTTCGGCCGTCGCCTGCCGGGAAGACATAGTCTTTTGTGAATTTTCCGGTCAGGATGCCTTGTGCAAGCGGGGAGTAGGGGATGACGCCGATGCCTTTTTCTTCCGCATAGGCAAGGCTGTCGTTGTCCTGATAGCGCCACAGAAGCGACCAGCAGGGCTGCAGCACATCCACTTCACCGTACTGCTCGGCTTCGATGATCTGGGCTTTGCTGAAGTTCGAAAGACCGATGCAGCGGATCTTTCCTTCGGATTTCAGCTTCATCAGTTCACCCATGGTGTCCTCAATCGGGTCGCCTTTTCTCGTGGGCCAGTGGATGAAATAGATATCGACATAGTCCTGTCCAAGATCCCTAAGGCTCTGCTCGAAAGTCGGACGAACATCGTCTTTTGCGAGACGGCTGAAGGGAAGCTTGGTACTGATCACGATCTTGTCGCGATCATACCCCTTGATGGCTTCCCGGACAAGGTTCTCCGAATGGCCTCCTCCGTAGGCCGGAGCCGTATCCAGCGCGTAGATTCCGTGCTCAATTGCACTCTTGATGGCTGCGATGGACTTTGCATCTTCAGCGCCTGTAAAATAGGTGCCGCCGATCGCCCAGCAGCCGAAAACCTGCTCCGGGATGACCACGGAGCTTTTGCCGAGTCTGTAGTTCTTCATTGATGTCTCCTTTCGGGTATTGATTTGCTGTTTGCTTTTCTGTGCCGCTTATGATACAATCTTTTGCAGTCTTCTGTATTATCCGCATCAAGAAGACTGTTCGGAGCAGAGATTTGCTCCTGATACTTGATATCATTTTAGACAGGACTCGGCGGATTGTCAACTGTTTTCGAAACGGCCGAAAAGGAAGGAAAGAGCAGTGATCAGAAATATTATTTTCGATATGGGAAATGTTCTTCTGACATATGAACCCGAAACCTTTGTCCGAAAACTGTGTTCCGAAAAGGCGGCTCCGGTGATCCTCCGGGAGCTGTTTCTCGGGCCGGACTGGCGGAAGCAGGATCTCGGCCTCATCGGAAAGAAGGAACTCTTTGAACTGGTGTCGGTCCGGGTTCCGGCAATATTTCATCCCGATCTTTGGAACGCCGTCGATCACTGGTCAGACCTGATGCAGCCGATTTCCGGCGCCGATGCATTTATCCGAAGAATGAAAACAGAAGGCTACCGCCTGTTTGTCCTCAGCAACGCCGGAACCGATTTTTATCGCTATTTCCCGCCTCATTATGCGCTTTCGCTGTTTGACGGTCTAACGATATCCTGCGATCTTCATATCGCAAAGCCGGACAGGGAGATTTACATGCATCTGATGGAAAGCTTTGGCCTTTTGCCGGAGGAGTGCATGTTCACTGATGATATGCAGGAAAACGTCGCCGGCGCAGAGGCCTGCGGGATGCACGGATTCCGTTTTCAGGGAGATTTTGAGGCGCTTTCGGATGCTGTTTGCAGAATAAAGTAAAAGTGCAGACAAGACTTCCCTGCAAGGTTCTGGAGTATGTGAAAAATACGAAATAGAAAGTTTTAAATCGCGAAAAGAAGTCCTTGATAAAGGGCTTCTTTTTGTATATAATATAATAGCTTATGTATGGGCATATCCGGCTTTGTTAAGAAATTATTCTGCCGCCGGCGGCGTACGGCAGATATCAGCATGGAGGTATGATATGGAAATCAGAAAATTCGGTGTAACGGAAAAAGGCGAAGAAACATCCCTGATCACGCTGAAAAACAGCAAGGGCATGATCGCAGAACTGACTGACATGGGCGCGTCTCTTGTAAGCCTGATCGTTCCGGACCGGGACGGCAAGCCTGTCGATGTGGTGCTCGGGTATCCGACGTCTGAAGCTTACGAGCACAATGCAAACTGCTTCGGCGCCACGATCGGCCGGAACGGCAACCGGATCGCGAACGGTCATTTTGTGATCAACGGAAAAGAATACCAGATGGTCAGACATCCTTTGAATGGCCATAACCTGCACAGCCAGCCGGATACCTTCTATACCCGGAAATGGGGCTTTACGACAGAGGACGGACCGGATGCGGAGTGCGTGACGTTCACACTGTATTCCCCGGACGGCGATCAGGGCTTCCCCGGAAATATGGACATTGAAGTGACCTATACGCTGACCGAAGACAATGAGCTGATGATTGACTATTACGGCTTCTGCGACCAGGATACCGTGATGAATATGACAAATCACAGCTATTTCAACCTGAACGGAGAGGGCTCCGGCGATATTCTCGGACATGAAGTGCAGCTGTATTCCGACTACATTACGGAAACCGACAGCGGCCTGATTCCGACCGGAAATCTCACGGATGTGACCGGAACGCCCTTTGATTTCCGTGAAGCGAAGAGCATCGGACAGGATATTGACCAGGACGATGAAGCACTTCATAACGGTCTCGGCTACGACCACAACTTTGTCGTCAACGGCGGAAAACGCCAGGAAGATGCGCAGCTGATCGGACGCGTGAAGGGCGATCAGAGCGGCATTGTCATGGAAATCTATACGGATCTTCCGGGTGTGCAGATGTATACGTCAAACGGCATGGAGCAGCCGAACGGCAAGAACGGACATGCCTACCACAATCACGCCGGCGTTTGCTTCGAAACCCAGTTTGCGCCGAATGCCGTGAATATTCCCGCGTTTGAATCGCCGGTTATCAAGGCGAATAAGGAAGTCACCACACTGACTGTCTACCGCTTCGTTGCCGAGTAAGCCACATGGGCAAAAACCTGTATATCGCGGAGAAGCCGAGCGTCGCACAGGAATTCGCGCGGGTTCTTTCGATCCGCGCCGAGCGGAAAGACGGCTATCTCGAGTCCGACACCGATATTGTGACCTGGTGTGTCGGGCATCTGGTGACCATGTCGTATCCGGATGCCTACGACCCGGCGCTCAAAAAGTGGAGCATGAACACGCTTCCCTTTATTCCGGATACCTGGAAATATGAGGTGATCGAAAACGTAAAAAAGCAGTTTGGCATTGTTTCGAAGCTTCTTACCCGGAAAGATGTGGAGACGATCTATGTCTGCACGGACTCCGGACGGGAAGGAGAATATATCTACCGGCTCGTGGCGCAGGAAGCACATGTGACCGGGAAAACCGAAAAACGCGTCTGGATTGATTCCCAGACGGAGGAAGAGATCCGGCGCGGTATCCGGGAAGCAAAAGACCTTTCGGCCTATGACAATTTGGCGGATTCCGCCTATCTTCGGGCGAAGGAAGATTACCTGATGGGCATCAACTTCTCCCGCGCGCTGACGCTGAAATTCGGAAACATTGTCGCGGGAACGCTGCGGGAGCAGCGGGCGGTACTTTCGGTCGGGCGTGTGATGACCTGTGTTCTCGGAATGGTCGTCCGGCGCGAACGCGAAATCCGCAGCTTCGTTCCGCAGAAATTCTACCGTGTGCTTGCGGGAATGGAACTGTCCGGCGAACGGATTGAGGGCGAATGGCGCGCCGTGAAGGGCTCACGCTACGAAAACCACCCGGCGCTCTATAAGGAAAACGGCTTCAAAAAACGCGAAGATGCGGAAGAACTGGTTCGTTTCCTGTCAGACGAACCTCCTCTTCAGGTCGAAGTATTATCCTGCGAACGGAAGACCGAATCGAAAAAGGCACCGCTTCTTTTCAACCTTGCGGAGCTTCAGAACGAATGCTCCCGGCGCTTCAAGATCAGCCCGGACCAGACGCTTTCGGTAGTGCAGGAGCTTTACGAGAAAAAGCTTGTCACCTATCCGAGAACCGACGCGCGCGTGCTGTCATCCGCCGTTGCGAAGGAAATCGCAAAAAACATCGGCGGACTGAAAAACGTCCCGGAACTTTCGGGCTTTGCGGCGGAAATTCTCGAAAAGAAGAGTTATGCCGGGATCGGAAGGTCCGTGTATACGGACGACAAAAAAATCACGGATCATTACGCGATCATCCCGACCGGCCAGGGCATTTCGGCGCTGAATTCGCTGAAAACCCTGCAGAAACAGGTGTATGATCTGATCTGCCGGCGCTTTCTCTGCATTTTCTATCCGCCGGCTAAATATACGAAGGTCGCTCTGATGACCGGAAGGAAAGGCGAATCCTTCTTCTCGAACTTCAGGATGCTTGCCGAGCCGGGATATCTTACGGTACTCGGGACAAAGGAGGCTTCCGATGCGAAGGATGAGAAGGAAGGCGAGAAGGCGCTGAATGCGAAACTCCTCGAGTCGCTTCAGAACCTGAAGAAAGGCACGATGCTTCCGGTCTCGGAATTCAGCATCAGGGAAGGCGAAACCACGCCGCCGAAGCGCTACAGTTCCGGGTCGCTGATCCTGACGATGGAAAATGCCGGCCAGTTCATCGAGGACGAAGAACTTCGGGCACAGATCAAGGGCTCCGGAATCGGAACCTCGGCGACCCGGGCGGAAATTATCAAAAAACTCGTAACGATCAAATACCTGAAGATCAACGGCAAAACACAGATTGTAACGCCGACACTTCAGGGCGAGCTGGTCTATGATGTGGTCGAAGCTTCCATGCCGCAGCTTCTCAACCCGGACCTGACAGCCTCCTGGGAAAAGGGACTTTCCTATGTGGCGGAAGGCACGATCACAACGGACGAGTACATGGAAAAGATGACCGGATTTGTCCGGAGGCGTACGGATTTTGTGAAGAACATCGGAAATCCCGAGGGAATCCGAAGAAACTTTGACCTGGTGCTTCCGTACTATGCGGCGGCAAAGAGAAGATAAGGAATCCTGCTTTTATTTGGCAGGAATCGACAGAAAAAAGCATGGAAATCATTGAGGAACAGCAGGAGCTTGGCAGTGTCGGAAGGACACAGCGGATTATCATATCGCGGCGGGACACGCTTGTAAATGACCTGAAGAACAGTACCGTTCAGGGACTGGTGTCATTTCTTCTGTCCATCGGGTCCCTTGCCCTGATCCTGACCGGTTTTTACTTAAGTTTCCGCGCCGGCGGGAACGGAGGAGTCCTTCTCGGACTTCTGATGATCGCTGCGCTTCTGTTCGCGCTTCTTTCGATCATCATGGGGATTTTAGGGTTTCGAAACCGTAAGAAAATCCGCCATTACATGGAGCGGCGCGGCATAATTATCAGTATTATTTGCATCGGATCGCTGATCGCGCTTTATGTGCGCGGAATTCTGATCTATCTTGGGTGATTGCAGATGAAAAGTCGTTTGATTCAGTTGTCAAGAGGGAATATCGAATACCGTGTTCCGGATGTGCGTTTCGGGGTTGAGACGCTGTCGGGGCTTCTTCTGCAGGACCGGAAGGCGGCTTTTGAAGTCACCGTCAATTCCGAGAACAATGTTCCGATGCACCTGTTTTTCTTTTCACAGAACCCGAGAATCCGGGTTTCCCAGCCGCTTTCCATCGGCCGGACCGGGAAATTTACGGTAGAAATCAATACGGTCGGACTGGTTCCGAATGACCGGATTCTCGGTGATATCGACATTGTATATAACGGCGGGGAGACAAAACTCCCCTATGACTTTACAATCGGAGTTTCCTACGGCGACCGTGTGCAGAAATGTTTTAATTCACTCGAGGAATTTGCGTCCTTTGCCGCGAAAAACCCGAAGGAAGCGGCGGCGATTTTTGCATGGAAGGATTTTCGGGAGATGCCTTTCATGCAGAACCTCAGGCTGTACGGGCTCTATCACAGCTATCTCTCAACAAGCAGCGACGACAACGGACTGTTTGAATTTCTTTCTGCAGCCGGAATAAAGGTTTCACGGGAGGAAAAGACCCGCACCGAAATCAGTGAAGCGAAAAAGCAGAAGGATCCTGCCGCGGCGCTTCTCTGGAAGGACCGCGAGCGGCGGATCCGGATTTCCCGCCTTGTTACGCGCTATGAAGTACAGAGAAGACGCGGAATCAACACAGTTTCTGTGGATTTTGACCGGGAGTTTTCGGCGCTGACCGATGATTATGCACTCGATACGGACGCACATCTTGCCTATGCCTGGTATCTGACTGCGGAATCGCGGATGGAAGAAGCCCGGAAGGAGCTGCTTCGGGTGCAGGACGCGGTGCAGAAGGACCGCCTTTCGAAAAAGGACCATTACTGCCTGTTTATGAAGCTCGCCTCCGTGATTGAGGGGAACGATGAGCGCAGCGAACAGTGCCGGGAGCTTTCCCATAAGCTCTTTATGGACGGCGCGCGTTCCGGGCTGATGTTTGAAATCGAGTACCGCCTCAACCCGGAATTTTCCGAATCGACCGAAAAGGCATCGCAGCTCCTGCTGCAGTACTATACGATCGCAAACCATGATCCGATGGTTTTTTTAGAGACCTGTTCTTTGTGGGAGCGGGACACCTCGGCGGTTACGGTGCTTACGGAATATGAACTTCGTTCGGCGCTTTTCGGACTGCGGACCGGCCTGATTTCCGAGAAGACTTTATTCTATGTTTTCTCGCATGAACTGAAGAATCCGAAGCTCCTCCCGCTTTACATGCTGATCCTGAAGCTTGCCTACCGGAAATTCGGCAACCAGGAATTCCTGCAGGCGGTCTGCAATGTCTATCTGCAGCAGAAGCGGATCGGGATCAGGTATTTCAGCTGGTATAAGGATGCAGTTAACCTGAATTTCTCGATGCCCGGGCTCTATGAGTACTTCATGGCTTCGCTGCCGAAGGACTATTCGGAACCGCTGCCGATGAACCTGGTGCTGTATTTCGGCTACGGCCGGGAGAACAGCAGCATTCCGCTGGATCTTTTATATTCGAA
>CADCPV010000014.1 GCA_902803345.1 uncultured Eubacteriales bacterium
GCGCTCGTTCGGCCGCAGGTATCCGCCTTCCAAAGCGGCGGTCGCAGTCACCATCTTGAATGTGGACCCCGGTGCGAGGCGGCTCTGCGTCGCCCGGGAATAAAGCGGGCTCGACTGGTCTGCGAGCAGGCTCATATAGTAGGCGGAATCATTGATCTTGTTGGAGTCATAGCCCGGATAGGTGACGACCGCAAGAAGATTCCCGGAATTCGGATCCGTCAGCACGAGGCCCGCCGAACAGGGGTCGAGCGCGATCTGGCCCGGAAGAAGCTCCATCGATTTGATCTTGGCGCTGAAGAACTCATAGGCCGTCGCATTCGACATATTCTCCGAAAGGCGGCTGACCCATTCCGTATCCTCTAAAAGCACGCCCTGCCGGAACATTGCAAGCCCGATCTCGCAGCCGGAAATCCGGTTCGTGTGAATCAGTTCGTCGTAAATCAGCTTATCAAAATCCCCGTAGGATTCGGCTATTTCCTCTAAAATCGCTTCGGTCATGAAACCGTAGCAGGCCTCCACCGTATTGTAGCGCTGCTCTTCGGAGAACTTTGTCATATCGATCCAGCCCTCTGACAGCGCATGCCACAGAAGGTCCGGAAAACTGCATTCCTGTGCCTTCCAGGCGGTATAGACGGAATCTTCCGTGTTGATGGCCGATGTATTCAGATAGCCTTCCCGGACCATAAAGCTGTACATGTAATTGATGTAGGCCTGTCCGTAACTGTCAAATTCCGAGAGTTTTGTCCCCTCCCGGTTCTCAAGATAGCGCCGGAAGCGGTTCATCAGCTCGGTTTTGTGGGCAAGCATCCGGCTGTTCATGCGCTTCTCGGCTTCACAGGCTTCATCCGATTCAAAGTCTGCAATCGAAAGGATGCTGTTGTTGATCATCTGGAAGTACACATCCCGGATCGGAACCTGGTAATTGGACTCCTGGTAAGCCTTCATCGGGTCATAGTCGTCCTTTTCATACAGGTGATCCACAATGATGCCCGCAAGACGCTGCTCAATGACGTTGTAGGCGGCGATTGTCATGTCGGAATCGATGGACAGGTACACATCGTTGCCCTGCTCCGGCTCGGAAATGATCTCCTCATGCAGCGTGATGCCGGTGCTGTTGACATAGATAATCTTGCGGCCCTTGGTGCCCTGCAGATAGCTCTCATAGGCGGATTCGATGCCTTCCTTGCCGATCACATCGCCTGCGATATAATGGCCGCCCAAAGCGTTCAGGTCGTCAATTTCCTCGGTCGTGATCGATCCGACATAGCCGAGAATACTCGAAAAACATTCGCTGTTGTAATAGACCCGCTTGAAGGCCTGCTCGACATGCACGCCCACAAGATCCGCCTGACTCTCCAAAACCGCCGCCTGCAGTTCGTCCGAGATGTTTTCCACAATCGGGGTTTCGATGTAGCGCGTATAGGAAGTTGCCGCAAGTGCATAGCGGATGTTGCAGATATTCAGGGCATCCTCCTTGGAAACCTGATCCGCCCCCTCCCAGCGGCTTGTGAAATTGTAGAGCGTCTTCATCAGGTATGTGATGACGGTCTCAGCGTCGTAGGAATAGGGGTCTTCGCCTTTTTCCTGCAGGCTTTCAATGGTTTTTGTTCCGTAAACGTCGCGGATGAAGGTCCGGACCTTTGCTGCGGACCCGGTAAACACATAGTTTCCGTCATCGCCGATCGAAGCCGGGACGGTTTTTTTCGGTTCCTCCCCGAAACGCGCCAAAAGGTGAATCAGCCGGAGCAGCATTTCGTTGAAGGCGCCGTCCTGCTTGGTATAGTAATACCAGTCGGTCATCGTCACGCTGTAGACGACTTCGTTTCCCGCTAAAAGCACGCCGTTCCGGTCGTAGATATTGCCGCGCTGGGCCGGAATACTGACCTCTTTCCGGGTCGTATTCATATAGCTTTCGGAATATTCCTCACTGTGCAGAAACTGCAGCGAAAACAGCCGTACCAGAAGTACGGCGGCCGCTGCGAAAAGAACCACGCCGAGAATCAGCACGCGGTTCGCAAAAAATTTCTGCAGGCCCTTTTTCAGGATCTGGAAAAATCCCTCAGACAACT
Source organism: uncultured Eubacteriales bacterium (assembly GCA_902803345.1). The sequence continues at coordinate 2,070 of CADCPV010000014.1, forward strand.
TTCACTTCTCCCTTATTGATCCTGAGCTCCCAGCGTTTGCTGACAAACAGCAGCAGGCCGTAGATCGGCAGGAAAACAAGAAGCGTCAGGAGAATTTCGGGTACAAACACTTCCGTGAGATACGGGAACAGGGAGAACCTGCCGCCCACAAGGAAGCTGAACACATAGAGATATACATGAAAAACAAGTTCGTTCGCAAGCAGGATCAGGAAAAGGACCGGAATGATTTCCGACTCCATTTTCTCGGAAAGGAATCCGTCCGCATACCCCAAAAGCATCAGGATCAGCGCCTGGAACCCCGGCGTCCCGGTCCCGATCACATCGAGAATAAGGCCGCTCACGAACCCGACAAAAAGCCCGTAGGCCTTGCCGAAGAGAAAGCCCGTCGACATCACAAGAATCAGGATGAGGTTCGGAAGCGCGATCAGAAAATCCACCCGCGGAAGCACCAAAAGCTGCAGCAGAAAACACAATGATCCGGAGATCAGAATCACCAAAAGCCGTTTCAGTCCGGTCATTTTTCCGCCTCCGTTTCCTGAAGTTTTTCCTTCATGGTCGTGATGACGAGCACCTCCTGAAGCCGGTTGAAGTCCACCGCCGTCCGGATTGTTCCGCTCTTTGTCAGCTGGTCCGGATTCAGCACCACGTTCTCTGCGTAGCCAAGAAGAAGCCCGGGCAGATACTTGTCGGAAATCGAGGACGTGACAATCGCATTGTCCTTTGTCTCGTCAAAGTCTGCAAGCGCATTCGAAAGCAGCATGATGCCGCTGCCGGATCCCGACAGGTCTCCGGTCGCAATACAGTTATGATGCCCGTGGCGGGTCATGGCGCTGACACTTGTGTTGTCTTCAATAATTGCCGTCACAACCGCATAGTTCAGGCCTACGCTTGTAACAATGCCCACAAGGCCGTCGGCATTGATGACATTCATGTCCACCCGTACGCCGTCCATCGTGCCCTTGTTGATTGTGAAGCGGTTGAAGCAGTTCACGCCGTCCGAGCCGATGATCTTCGCTTCCTGCATTTCATATTCCGATAGACGGTTCTTCGCCCGAAGGAGCGCCCGAAGCTCTTCATTTTCAATGACTGCGTCATTCGCGTCCTGAAGCTTCATCCGAAGCTGCAGGTTCTCCTCCTCAAGCTCTGCGACCCGCTCCTTTGCCTCTTTGAGACTCAGACGGTTCTGGTCGGAACGGAACAGGAAGGAACCGACCTCATTCGCGCCTTCCTGGAAAGGAACGACAATGACGCCGAGCACGGTCGCGATGGAAATGGAATCATCTCTCGTAAAATAGTGGAAAAGAATCGAGAAGACGCAGACGGCAGACAGGATGACCAGGACAACCCTGGCATGAATCCTGCTCACGATATGATTGATAAAAAAAGCTTTGATTGCTGAAAAAACCGTCATGTCAGTATTCCCAAATCCCGGAAACTTGTGTATTTCCGGTCGCCGATAATCAGATGGTCTAAAAGCCGGATTCCGACAAGGCGCGCCGCCTGCTGAAGCTGCAGCGTTGCCCCGATGTCTTCGCCGGAAGGCTCCGGATCCCCGCTGGGATGATTGTGAAGCACCAGGATGCCCGGTGCGTTGTGCGAAAATGCCAGTGACAGAATCTCCCGGATCGGAAACATGGCTGCATCGGAACTGCCCGATGTGAGATTCTCTTCCGCTTTCAGCCTGTTCCTGCCGTCCAGATACAGCACGCGGACCTGCTCCCGCGGTTCGGCACGCATCTCCTCCATATAGCGGTGCGCGATCCATTCCGGGGATTCATAGGCTTCCGACTCCGAATAGTAAGCCGCCGAAAAACGCACAATCAGCGTGCACAGGCACAAAATCTGAATTGCCTTGACCCGGCCGACGCCCGGGATCCGAAGAAGCTTTTCGTAATTCAGATTCCGGATTCCGGAAAGCCTGCCCCCGCCGGCGGAAATGATATTCCGCGAAAGATCCACGGAACTCATGCCCTTTGTACCGGTACGAAGAATGACTGCCAGAAGTTCCGAATCGTCAAGGTTCTTCGGGCCGTATTTCAGCACCTTTTCATAGGGCCGAAGCTCTGCCGGTATTTCTTTGATTGTTGCCATAAGACTGCTCCTTTCACAAGATAAGGTGTAAGGAGAGCCGAAACCATTAGAATATTATACCACGGATCTCACAGCTTGACAAGGTTTCTCTTCAGAAGGAGGTCCAGTGACTTCATGATACCGTACTTTCCGTGGGGATAGGTCAGTCCGCCCTGGAAATAGACATTGTAGGGCGCGCGGAGCGGTCCGTCCGCCGATAGCTCGATCGAAGAGCCGGACACAAAGGCGCCTGCCGCCATAATAACCGGGTCGTCGTAGCCTGGCATGTCCCAGGGCTCCGGCGTGACAAAAGAATCCACCGGCGACGCGGACTGGATGCCTTCGCAGAAGGCACAGAGCCGTTCCGGGAGATCAAGCCGGATTGCCTGGATAATGTCGAAACGTTCGGCATCCGCCTTCGGGAAAACCGAAAAGCCGAGGCTTTCATAGAGATTTGCCGCAAAAACCGCCGTTTTCAGGGCGGCAGCGGTTACGGTCGGCGCGAGGAAAAAGCCCTGCAGAAGCGCCGGCATCTGCCCCAGATTCGCACCGACCTCCTGCCCGAGTCCCGGTGCGGAAAGGCGGTACGCGCATTCGGCGATACATTCCTCTGTCCCGCAGATATAGCCGCCGACCGGCGCAAGTCCGCCGCCCGGGTTTTTGATCAGGGATCCGACAACCATGTCCGCGCCGAATTCGGAAGGCTCATTCCTGCAGACGAATTCGCCGTAGCAGTTGTCCACCATGCAGAGAATATCCGGCCGGATGCCCTTGATAAAGGCGATCAGTTCGCCAATCTCCTCCGGGGAAAAGGTCCTGCGGTCGGAATAGCCTTTGGAGCGCTGGATCGTGACCAGCCTGGTTTTTTCTGAAATTGTGTTCCGTATGCCTTCATAGTCAAAACCGCCGTCCGAAAGAAGGTCGACCTGCCTGTATGAGACGCCCCATTCCCGAAGCGAACCGCGGGATGGACGGATTCCTATGACTTCCTGCAGCGTGTCATAGGGCGCACCGACGGGCGACAGGATTTCGTCCCCGGGCCGTACACAGGAAAACAGTGCGACTGTCAGCGCATGGGTGCCGCAGGTGATCTGCGGCCGCACGAGCGCAGCCTCCGTTCTGAATGTATCCGCATAGATCCGCTCCAGTGCTTCTCTTCCGCTGTCGTTGTAGCCGTAGCCGGTCGTCGCCGCAAAATGCCCTTCCTGCAGGCGGTTTTCCTGCATCGCCCGAAGCACCTTCAGCTGGTTGTATTCGGCGGTCCTGTCGATCCGAAGGAAACGTTCCGATAGTTTCTCTTCGATTTGTTCGGACAGTTCCTGAACTTCAGGACTGATTCCAAGTTCTGAGTACATCGATTGCCTGTTCCTTCTCCACATCGATCCAGCGGACGTCCCGCTCGCGCCGGAACCAGGTCAGCTGGCGCTTCGCGAAATGCCGCGTTTCTTTTTTGATATTCTCTACAGCCTCCGCAAGGCTTATTTCTCCGCAGAGATGTGCGTACAGCTGCTTGTATCCGAGGCCCTGCATCGCAGTCATCTCCCGCGTGCAGCCGTAGTCGATCAGATGCCTGACCTCCTCTAAAAGCCCATCCTGCATCATCCGGTCGACACGTTCCTCAATCCGCCGGTACAGCCGTTCCCGTTCCATCGTGAGGACGTAAAAATGCGGCTCATAGGGGCTTTCCTTTGCCCGCTCCCGCGCATTGTGCACGGAAATCGGTTCGCCGGTCATCTCCTGATACTCTAAAGCCCGGATCATGCGCTTGAGGTTCCCGGAATCGATCAGTTCCGCACTCTTCGGATCTTTTTCAAGAAGCAGAGCCCGGACTGCTTCGGGGCCTTCCTGTTCCGCAAGCTTCGTAAGCCGCTCCCGGATCGAAAGGTCCGCCGGATTATCCGTAAAGTCGATGTCGTAGAGCACTGACTGGATGTAAAAGCCGGTGCCGCCGCAGATCACCGGGATATGGCCGCGCCTGTAAATCCCTGTGAGCGCTTCCTTTGCAAGGCGCTGGAAAACCGCCACATTGAAGGGTTCTTTCGGGTCGAGCACGGAGATCAGATGATGCGGGACACCGCGCATTTCCGCTTCTGTGATCTTAGCAGAACCGATGTCGAGCATCCGGTAAACCTGCATCGAATCCGCGGAAATCACCTCTCCGCCGAACTCTTTGGAAAATTCGACCGCAAGATCCGATTTCCCGACCGCGGTCGGTCCGGCGATGATCACAAGAGGCGGTTTCATTCTGCTAAAATCTCCTGTAACAGATCTGTAAAATGCATGCTGTGAGAAGCCTTGAAATAGACAATGTCGCCGGGCTGGATTTCTGCCTGAAGCGCTTCCTTCATTTCGGGCAGTGAATCATAGTGGCTGAAGCGGTCCGGATATCCCTGATCCGAAAGCGCCCTGCCGATATGCTCCGCCTCTTTTCCGCAGAGGAAAAACCGGTCCGGAAGCGTCCCGCTGCAGGCGCTGAGCCCCACTTCATAATGGAAGCGCGGGGATTCCGGCCCCAGTTCCAGCATGTCGCCGAGGACCGCGATCCGCCTTCGGGATTCTTTCGGCTGCATTTCGGCGAGTACTTTCAGTCCTGCCTTCATGCTGTCAGGGCTTGCATTGTACGTATCATCAATATAGAGGATGCCGTTCTTCTCCCGCCGCTCGAGTCTCCCGGAAAAACCGGTAAAGCCCGAGAGCGCTTCTGCGGCTTTCTTGAGGTCTACGCCGAAATAGTCCGCGACAGCCAGAGCCGCAAGCGCATTCAGAACATTATGGATGCCGGGGACACCGAGCTGAACCGGGAACATCTTCGTGCCTTCCTTCACAAAATCGAAGGCATAGCAGCCGTTCTCGGGGTGGATCGAGACTGCCTGGCAGGATGCGTTTTCCGAAGTTCCGTAAAGAACCGTCCTGTATCCGGTATAGTCCCGGTATTTCAGAAGCTGCGGATCGTCCCCGCACAGAAACAGCACCTGTTCCTCTTTCCGGGAAGGCCAGAAACCGCGGGTAACCGTCATCTTTTCCTCTGTCAGCCGGTCCTGGTTTCCATAGTATTCCATGTGCGCAACACCGATATTCGTGATGACGGCGCAGGAAAGATCGCAGAGCGCGGAAATCGTCCCAAGTTCATCCGGGACATTCAGTCCCAGTTCCAGCACCGCAAGATCGTAATCATCCGACAGTTCGCAGAGTGTGATCGGGACGCCGAGCTTGTTGTTGTAGTTCTTCCCGGTGCGGTACACCTTCCGCTCCGCTGAAAGCGCCGCTGCGATCATCTCGCGCGTCGTCGTCTTTCCGACGGAACCCGTGACACCGACGGCCCGGATCGAAAGCAGCGAACGCACATAGGCTGCGATTTTCTGAAGCGCCGTAAGCGTATCCGGAACCATGATCAGCGCAGCCGTGTTTTCCGGATGTTCTGCGGCCCAATGCATCCAGTCCTGCAGCGGCTCGTATTTTGCCGAAATTACGGCTTTTGCGCCCTTTTTCAGTGCACCGCCGATAAACTGATGCCCGTCAATGCGTTCGCCCGCTATCGGCACAAATAACGCATCCTCGGGGATGTTTCTGGAATCCGTCGTGAGCTTTGTCACCGCAGTCTCCGGATCGCCGTATACGAGCGTTCCTCCGGTTACGCGGACGATATCCGCCGCTGTTATTCTATTCATATTTTCCCTCTGTCACTTCAGTACAAGATGAAATTCCGTAATGGATTTTGCAGCCAGCCAGGCTTTCCCGACAATCTGGCTCCGGTGTACCTTCCCGATCGTTGAACTGCGGCTGTCCTCGCTGTTTGCGGGCATATCGCCGAGCACAAAATATTCGTCCTCGGAAAGGCGGATGCTTTCATTCGCGATGCCGTCCGATGTGATCTCGGAAATATAAGGCGAAATATCCAGCTCTCTGCCGTCGATATAGACTACTCCTTTCTCGATCAGGATCGTTTCCCCGGGAAGTCCGACGACACGCCGCACAAGCGTATCGCTTTCCATGCTCCGCTCCCGCCGCCGGAAGGTAACAACGTCAAAGCGTTTCGGTTCCGTCAGCCGGTAGATGCAGCGGTCCGTAAAGACCACCGATCCCGGACTTACGGTCGGTTCCATCGATCTGGAACCGGTTTCGGTCGAATAAAACAGGTAGCGCGCGACAAAAAGTCCCAGGACCGCAATCACAGCCGCCTGGACAAAGAGCTCCAGTACGGACAGGAATTTCGGCCGGTTGTCTACGAGGTACATTTTCCTTTTCATATCTTCTGCCTCACGCGAATAAAAGAAAAGCACCACATTGCTGCGGTGCTTAGCTTCCTGATTTACCGTACCAGTTCCTTGACCTTCGCAGCCTTACCTGTTCTCTGTCTCAGATAGTTCAGTTTTGCACGGCGTACTTTACCGAAGCGGACGACTTCGATCTTCTCCACATTGGGAGAATGCAGGGGCCATGACTTTTCAACGCCGACGCCGCCGGAAATTTTCCGTACGGTAAATGTTTCGCGGACGCCGCCGTTCTGACGCTTCGTTACCGTTCCTTCAAAGATCTGGATACGCTCGCGGTTGCCTTCCTTGATCTTCGCATGTACACGAACCGTGTCTCCTACGGAGAATTTGTCCACAGACGCTTTTAACTGTTCGTCTTCGATTTTCTTAATGATTTCGTTCATCGAAACCCTCCTCATATTCGGGCATTCTTACTACTTTCCCTTCCTTTTCGTGCCGCGAGCCCCGAAGGAAGCGGAGACGGTACAGCGGAATGACCTTTTTTATGCAACTGGTAAACTATATCACAGTTCCTCGGAAAATGCAAGCATTTTTTCAGGGAAACGCTGAATTATTCAGTGTTTCCTTAACTTCTTCCCATTTCCAGAAGCTTGTCCTTCAGCTCCTGTTCCATCTTCCGAAGTTCGATCTCCGCATCCGCACGTGCCTTGCGGCCGTTCTCCTGGACCTGCATGACCTCAGACAGCGTCGTGATCAGTTCGGCATTGGTCTGCTTCAGCGTTTCAATGTCGACAATGCCGCGCTCGTTGGCCTTCGCAGCCTCGACGCTCGCCATATGCAGGGTCTGGGCATTCTTCTTCAGAAGCTCGTTCGTCGCGTTCGTAACGGCGGATTCCGCCTGAATTGCAGCCTGCGAGTGCGCAATGCCGAGAGAAATGACCATCTGGTTTTTCCAGAGCGGAATCGTGTTCACGATAACGGACTGGATCTTCTCCGCAAGCTGGGTATCGGTGCTCTGCAGCAGCCGGATCTGCGGTGCGGTCTGCATGGAAATCATACGGGTCAGGTCCAGGTCGTAGATCTTCTTCTCGAAGCGGTTGCACTGGTCCGTGAGATCGCGGACAGCCTGCGCATCCTCAGCGCGGCCGGTCTCTTCGGCTTTCTTTCTAAGTTCCGCAAGCTCGCCCTGACGGATTTCGTCGAGGCGCTTTTTGCCGGCGATGATGTACATCGTGATTTCCTTATAGGACTGCAGGTTCAGGTCGTACATCTGGTCCAGAGTTGCCACGTCCTTTAAGAGCGTTACCTGATGGCCTTCGAGGGCGTTGCAGATCTTGTTGATGTTGACTTCGGTCTTGTCATACTGCGCCTTCATCAGCTCGACGCGGTTTTTCAGCTTCTTGGTGCGTCCGAACAGGCCCTTCTGCTCCGTGCTGTCGTCAAAGTTCTTGACCTCGGCAACCACACTTGTCAGAAGCTGTCCCACTTCGCCCATATCCTTTGTCCGGACGTTGTCCAGTGTTTTCTGGGAGAAATCCGCCATTTTCTTCTGCACGCCGGAACCGTACTCCAGAATCCCCGTCGTGTTTTTAATATCAATCTGCTTCGAGAACTGTTCCACGGCCTGCTTTTCCGCCTCAGACAGCATGGAATCATCCAGATTGATCTGCTGGACCGCTTCTGCCGCCTGCTGCGCCTGATTCGTCCCCGTTACCACCTGGTCTCCGGCTACGTTGGTGAATGCTTCGCCGAAGGTCAGGGTCGGCGCTGCTGCCTGCTGTGCCTGCTGGAATTCTTCATTCGTCATTTGTCAAGATTCCTCCTCTTTATTTTTTAATGCTCATTTCGGCATCTTTTAATCCCTCCTGAACCAGCATGGTGTTCAGGACTGAGATATCACTGTTAATGTCCCAGGCTGTATCCCGGAACAGTTCGTCAAGAAGCTTCTCAAACGCGTCGTTGACGGTATCAATGGTCTTCTCGATCTGCTGCTGCGTCGTAATCATCTGCGGTGTCTTATAAGGCTCCCGTTCGATTTCCTGATAAGACTCCAGAAGCTTCCAGGTTGTCGGCAGATAATAATTCATCAGCTTTCTCAGGTCATTCGCGGAACCGGGACGCTTCTTCACTTCATCCAGGATCCTTCGGATGACATTTTCAAGACGGGCAAGTTTCGCGGTAATTACCTCGCCCGGAAGAAGCGCGTTCGCTTCCCGGATTTTCTGCAGATACCGCTCGCCTTCCCGGACGATCGCGCGTTCCGATTCGGAGAGCTGGGAAAGAAGCGAATCATTTGCTTCCTCCTCGGCAAGCATCCGGCGCTGCGTTTCCAGCGCTTCCATATAGTTTTTGTAGGTATCGTCGGATGTGATCAGCACATCGGTTCCGCCTGCATTTCCGAGGTGTCCCTGCAGAAAATACCGCTCGTCGATCATGTCCTGCAGGTCCGATTTGACGAACTTCGCACTCTTTCCGGTACGCGCCGCGAGCCGCGGGATTTCAATAAAGGTATTGTTCTGGAGTGCTTCCAGATATTCCCGGAAACGCTGCACCCGTCCCATCTTCTTTGAGCCCAGAAATCCCAGTGTCAGCCCGCCGGCAAGGAAAAGGAACTCAAAAATCAGTCCGAATATTCCCCCGAGAGATGCCCCCTGCACCGCCATGCCGAAAATCGTCCCGATAATAAACGGAGAAATGATCCCCGCGGTTCCGAAGCCGAAGACCATCTCGAAAATCGATCCGGTCTTGTCCCCGGTGGTTTTTCTGTAGAGTTTCGGCGGCTGGACCTTCTGTGTCCAGGTCGATCCGGTGGACAGACCGGGACGGACGATGCTGGAACGCACCACGTCCACCATCTTTCCGATGCTTGCAGTCGCATTTGTGATCTGTTCGCCCAGTTTGTCTAAATCTATTTCAGGCATTTTGCCTCCTTCAGCTTCCGGATATCAAAACCGGAATCCTTATCGAAGTGCCGAAAGCCGTTCCCGGACTTCCGCCATCATCGCTTCATACTTCTCAAGTTTCGCGCGCTCTTCGTCGATTTTCTCCTTCGGGGCGCGGGAAATGAACTTCTCATTGCCGAGCATTCCGCGGCTGCGCTGCAGTTCCTTCTGAAGCCGCTCCTCTTCCTTCTTGAGACGCTCGCGCTCTTTTTCAATATCCACGAGGTCCGAAAGCGGCAGGAAAACCGTATTCCGGGACGTGACGGCCGAAACCGAGCCTTCCGGCGCGGCGTCCTTTTCCGCTGCGACGAAAACTTCCGAGGCCTGGGCGAGTGTTGCGAAGAAATGCTTTGTCTCTTCAAAAACACCGCGCACTTCCGCATCCTGGGAGACCACATAAACCTGTGCCTTTTTCGAAGGTGCTACGTTCATGTCAAGTCTGAGCGCACGGATGGCCTTGACGTTCTCCTTCAGGATTTCCACCTTCTCCTCGTCCTCCGGGAAATCCAGCGCCGGATCGAATACCGGCCAGGAGGAAATCATGATCGATTCCTCTTCCGGATGAAGCGCGGTGTAGATTTCCTCGGTTACGAAGGGGATGTAGGGATGCAGCAGCTTCAGCGCCTGCGAAAGCACGGTCCGAAGTGTCCAGAGTGCCGCCGCCTTGGTCTCATCCGTACTATTATACAACCTCGGCTTCACCATTTCAATATACCAATCGCAGAATTCGTCCCAGGTGAAGTCCGAAACTTTCTGAAGCGCGATCCCGAGCTCGAAACGGTCCAGGTTGTCGGTTACTTCCTGCGAAAGACGGTTCACGCGCGACAGGATCCAGCGGTCCGGAAGCGTCAGGTTCTCCGGATCCATATTCTCCGGGATCTCTGCTTTCTCAAGGTTCATCATGATGAAGCGCGCGGCGTTCCAGATCTTATTGGCAAAATTCCGGCAGGCCTGCATGCGCTTCTCGGAGAAACGCATGTCGTTTCCGGGCGCGTTTCCGGTAAGAAGCATCATCCGGAGAGCGTCTGCGCCGTACTGTTCGATGACTTCCAGCGGATCAATGCCGTTTCCGAGGGACTTTGACATCTTCCGTCCCAGTTCGTCCCGGACGAGGCCGTGGATGTAGACTGTGCGGAAGGGTACCTCCCCGGTGTAGGCGAGGCCGCTGAAAATCATGCGGCTGACCCAGAAACCGATAATATCATAGCCCGTAACCAGTGTGTCGGTCGGATAGAAATACTTCAAATCTTCCGTCTCTTCCGGCCATCCCAGCGTCGAGAAGGGCCAGAGTGCGCTTGAGAACCAGGTGTCCAGCGTGTCCGGATCCTGCGAAAGATGCGCTTTCCCGCACTTCGGGCAGACAGACGGCGCTTCTTTCGAGACGATCGTCTCCCCGCAGTCTTCGCAGTACCAGGCCGGGATCTGATGACCCCACCAGAGCTGGCGGCTGATGCACCAGTCACGGGTGTTGTTCATCCAGTTCAGGTAGGTCCGGGTGAAGCGGTCCGGCACAAAGCGGATTCTGCCCTCCTCGACAGCCTTGATCGCAGGCTCCGCCAGAGGCTTCATCCGCACGAACCACTGTTTCGAGATCATCGGCTCGATCACATGATGGCAGCGGTAGCAGGTGCCGACCTCATGCGTCAGGGGCTCAACCTTTTTCAGGAATCCCAGCTGGCCAAGATCCCGAAGCACTTCCGCCCTCGCCTCGTCGGTCGTCATGCCTGCGTACTTTCCGCAGTCGAGAACCTCCGGCTCTCCTTCCGCGGCACGGCCCGACAGCAGGTATTCATCCTGCGCCTTTTTATCCTCAGCGCCGGTCATCAGGCCTTCATAGGTGAAGACGCGGACCCGCGGCAGGTTGTGGCGGTTTCCGACCTCAAAGTCGTTGGGGTCATGAGCCGGCGTAATCTTGACGACGCCGGTGCCTTTTTCCATATCGGCGTGCTCGTCGCAGATAATCGGAATCTCCTTATTGAGAAGCGGCAGCACCACATGACAGCCGTGAAGGTGTTTGTATCTCGGGTCCTCCGGGTTTACTGCGACCGCTGTATCGCCGAGCATCGTCTCGGGACGGGTTGTCGCAAGTTCCAGCATTTCGCCGGTTTCCTTCACCGGATACAGAATATGATAGAAATTGCCTTCTTTCTCCTCGTACTCCACCTCGGCGTCCGAAATCGAAGTGTGGCAGAACGGACACCAGTTGACCATGCGGTTGCCGCGGTAGATCAGGCCTTCGTTGTACAGGTTGACAAAAACCGTCCTGACGGCATCCGAACAGCCCTCGTCCATCGTGAAGCGCTCGCGGTCCCAGTCGCAGGAGGAGCCGAGCTTCCGGAGCTGTCTCACGATGGTCTTGCCGTACTTGTCGCGCCAATCCCAGGCTCTTTTCAGGAAGCCTTCGCGGCCGATCATTTCCTTGGTCAGGCCTTCTTCACGCATGGCTTCAACAACTCTGGCCTCGGTCGCAATCGACGCATGGTCGGTGCCCGGCTGCCACAGCGCTTCATAACCCTGCATCCTGCGGTAGCGGATCAGGATATCCTGAAGCGCATTGTCTATCGCATGGCCCAAATGCAGCTGCCCGGTGATATTGGGCGGCGGCATCACGATCGTGTAGGGTTTCTTTTTCGGATTCGGGGAAGCTTTGAAATATCCCTTCTGCTCCCAGTTTTCATAGATCCGCTTCTCAATGGAAGCCGGATCATAGGTCTTGGACAACTCTTTCATAACTGCTCCTCTGTATAATATCCGCCGTATGCTTTATTCCAGCATGCCACGGCAGGCTTCTTTTTTCCGGTCAAGATACTCGGCAAGTTCCTTCTTCTGGGTTTCACTGTCCTGCAGGAAGATCTGCATCGTCTCATCCGTGTCCAGGTTCCGGCGCGCAATGGTTTCGCGGTTCCAGTAATCCTGCTGCCATTTCTGAAGCTTCTGGTCCGGTACCTTCGAGAATACCGACTGTGGGAGCTCCGTTCCTGACAGGATGCAGACTTCATAGGCCTTTTTCAGGATCCGCTCGGAATGATTCAGGTCGTAGATGCCTAAAAGGCAGTCCAGTGCATAATCGAACTCGCACAGATGTCCGTAGGCACTCGCGAGGGATTCCAGTACACTGACGTAGAATTCCCGTGAAACCCGGCTGTCCGAACCGTTCTGCGCGAGCGTCTTGTAGCAGCGCACCGCGCTCTGGTAGCGTTTCAGCCTGAGCAGGCTGTCACCTTTCATTTTGATGCGTTCCTGCGAACTCTTCCTTCTGCGGTACACGAGCCGGTTCTGGAATTCCGAGAGCTCCGGATCCGAGAAATACCCGACATCTGATAAAAGCATCTGAAGCGTCGCGTCCTGCTCGGAGCGTGCACCGTAGAAACGCTCGATCTTGTCCGCAATCTCCGGAAGCTCCAGTTCATGCCGGATGAAGAATAAAAGCCGCTCGTCGATAAAATCCTCGCCGATTAACGGCAGGTAATTGTATATGTAATAGCAGAGCTCCTCGATCGTGTAAATCCGGATATCCAGTTCGTCCACTTCATAGGGAAGATCTGCTTCTTTTCCGCACAGAATATAACGTCCCATACCGTCCCCCTTTAAGCGCCGTCACCGATTGTGAAGGTCTTCCGGACTGTCGCGTCGGTTCCCGGGAAGAACTCGCCGAAGCCCTTGTCTGTCAGCGTAACCGTAAACATCTTCTCGGAGACGAAGGACAGCGCGACATTGACGCGGCTTACCTTCTGCGGACGTTTCGGGAAACCGTCCATCGGCACCTCGATCATGATCGGCATGCGCTCACCGAGCCGCTTCACCTTCATGCGGATCGAAGTCTCCTGGTCGGGAATGATATCGAAATCCTCCTTGGTTTCGTACCAGTTGTTGCCGACCGACGCAAGCGCAAGTGTCCGCTGGTTATTTCCCTGCGTAATCTCCATGCTGATGTCCACGTCGATCCGGCCCTCGCACATGATGCTGAACGGGTAGACCGAATTCTCCCGGAGATACTCGCAGGCCGCATAGACGGCGCCTTTAGCGAAAATGTTCTCGATGAAGAAAACTTTTCTGCGCTGGCACAGGACGCGAAGGAAATTCTCGCCCCATTTCTGGCAGGAATCCATGCCGCGTCCGGAAAGATAGGCGCTCGAAATGAGCTTCTTTCGGAGCATCCGGTCGACGCAGCTCGTCATAATGTTGTCAGCCATCTTGCGGCCGGCAGCGCTGTCCAGAATTTCCAGCGAGAAACCTTCTTCCAGGAAAGTTCTCGAAGCCTTCGCAACGTTCGGCTGCATGCCCCGAAGGACCTCAAGCTCATAATAGTTCAGTCCGTCGCCCGAAAGGTCGTACAGCACCGAAATATTGGACCAGAGTTCCCGCTTCTGCGAAAGCACATAGTACAGATAACTTTCCGTATGGCTGATGATATGAATGCGCTTCCGGTCGATCCCGAGGCGCTTTGTGCAGCGGATAACCGCATCCAGCACGGTTGTATTCAGTTCCTGTACGGAGTACATGATCCCGAGAACCGTCCTTGTTTTCTTTTCGGCAAAGAGAAACTCCAGCGTCCGCTCCAGGAAATGAAACAGCAGTTCTTCTGCGGAATACTTCTGTCCGTCGAAAGTCGCGAAGCCCTGGCGCGCGACAAGACGCAGCAGCTTGTCCACAATGCTGCCGCCCCCTAAAAGCGCGGTCTCGTAAGCCTCCTGCCCGATCAGCCAGACATCCTCTCCTTTTCTCTTGCAGATCGAATTCTGGATCACATAGGGATTTTCCTCCTCGGAAAACACCAGGTCAGAGGGTTCTTCCTGTCCGCTCACAAAATAGCTGATCCTGCAGAAATCCTTGCACAGATCAAACCCGATTATCAGTCCGTCTTCCATGATCCCTACTCTTTACTCTTTCTCCGAAAAAATATCATCTATCATTGCATCCCGAAGGAGCTGCGTACGCACGAGGTCCGCGGTTTCCCGAAGCTGGTTCCGGGAGATTTTCTGTTCCAGACGTGCGATATCCGCATAACGGGAGCCGGGGCTCTTCGGATCTGTCTCCTGGGAGATCACATCGCCCTCTGCTTCCGCGATTGTCCCGTTCCGCTTATGCACCGAAACATAATACTGGATCCATTCCCGCTTGTACAGGACAAAGGAGCGTACATAGACGCCGGGATAAATCCGGTGCAGCATCCGGTGGAAATAATGCCTTCCGGGCAGGATCTGCCCGATCACCGCGACATCGAGGGCGTCCGGATCGCGGTATTCGACGTAAACGCGTCCCTCCAGTTCCACCGGCATCTGAATATGCCGCTCCAACTTCCGGAAACATCCAAGCACAATGTTTTCATTTGCCGCCGCCCGAACGAGCGATTCGCAGAGTTCCCGGTCCTCCGTACTCATCGGGCCGTTGTCATCCGCAAAATAGGTAAGAAGCGCGAGCATACCGACCTTCGGGAGGTCCCAGACCGCCTTCTTCAGTGCTTCCGCCGCAGTATCCGTCAGGCTGCGAAGCCCCATGAAATACATATGCGAACGAAGCGTCAGGTAAGCCGATTTCAGAAGCGGTTCCTGCCCGTTCTCGGACATATACCACTCAAAGAGCGCGTCAAGCTCCCGGTTGTTTCCGGCATACAGGCATTCGGTAAAGGCCTGTTCGACGAGGCCTTTCGTCGGCTGGTGTTTCTGCCGGAGCCTGCGGATCAGCTGCAGCATATCAGCCGTACCGCCCTCAAAATAGGAAGCCAGCACCTCGTACACCGCGCTCGATCCGTGCTGGTCGCGGAACAGGCGGTAGCAGATCGCCGTCATCGTCCGGTCACCGCGGAATACCGGCTGATCCATCATATTCTCCGCACAGAGCTGCAGATGGTCATCATTCAGCCGTTCGGCGCCGTATTCCAGGATCCGCGCAAAGGCCTCCTTATAGTAGCCGCGGTCGATCAGCACCTCCAAAAGTTTTGTCCGGTATTCCGGCGTAAAGGAGCAGAACTCCGCTTCCATCAGGAATTCACAGCAGTTCACATGCTGCATGCCGGGACTCATCGCAAGGTCCACCAGTGCTTCATAAAGCCTCGCACGGTAGAAAGCGTCAATATTCTTATTCTTGATCAGGGTCGTGACAAGGAAAAGGTCCTTTTCCCGTAGTGTACCCGGCCGGATCGGGTCAGCTTCCCTCAGAAGCAGAAGAAGCCGCTCCGGCAGAAGCGATGCGCATTCCTGATACAGGTCCGGCTCGTCAAAAACCTTTGAAATCTCACAGTCCGGATCATAATGCCGGACGCCGTAGCGGTCCTCAAAGGCAATCACGGCCTGCTCTGAGAACAGCGGCGCCAGCGCCTCCTGGTCTGTTACGGCAAAACCGGTTTCCTGCTGGAGCTGCGGATAATGCACCGCGACACGGCGCATCAGAGGAAGTGAGGTCCGGATCCGCCGAAGCTCTAAAAGGCTCATCATGCCCTGCGCGTTTTCGGGGCTTAAGTGTTCCCGGTCCAGAATTGTTTCAAAAACCGGAAGCATCGCTTTACTGAACTCTTCCATCCGGAGCTTCTTCACCGCATAGGCTTCGATTTTCTCCCGATAAATATCCCAGAC
>CADCPV010000015.1 GCA_902803345.1 uncultured Eubacteriales bacterium
AATAGCGAGAGGGGGATTTGAACCCTCGACACCGCGGGTATGAACCGCGTGCTCTAGCCAACTGAGCTATCTCGCCATAACGCTTTTTCAGCGCTTGAATATAGTAACACATTTCAGAACGCTTGTCAACCATATTTTCAAGGGGAACTGCCCAAAATACAAAGTGGTTCTGACGTCAAAGCAGAATAGTTCTAAGATAAGGGAAGAGATAGCATGCTCTTTCCTTTTTGCCGTTGAAACAGTCGTGAACTTTTGTTATAATCTGAAAAGAAATCAATAACTCGGTACTTTGCAGAGAGTCACAGAAAAGTGAAACAAAGTAAAATGAGACATCATTTGCAGTATATTCTAATCGACATGTACGGGGGAATCATGGAGGAAGGCAAGGGATACTTTATCTCGTATACGGCAGAAGAGAAACTGATATCATCTGCAGCGGATTTACTGTTTCTACAGCGCGGCAGTCGGAGTATATGGTTCGGGAAGAATTGTAAAGTATAAGAGTGCAAAACTAAGAAATTTCAACAGGAGGTTTACCATGATGACAAAAGGAATTGCACACGCAGCATTTAACGTTAAAAACATGGACAGAACCATTGCGTTTTACGAAAAGACGCTTGGCTTCAAGAGGGCGTTCGAAATTGCGAGGCCCGGGACAGGTGAGCCCTGGATTGTGTATATCTATGGCGGCGGAGGGCAGTTCATAGAGCTTTTCTACGGTGCTACAAAGGATAATCCGTACAGGAATGAAAACATCGGTTTCTTCCACATCTGCGTATCTGTAGACGATATCCACGAAGCATGGGCAAAGATCATTGAGACCGGCGCACCGCAGGACGATGCGCCGAAGCAGGGGGCGGACCATAACTGGCAGTGCTGGACCCATGATCCGGACGGCATAAAGATTGAACTGATGCAGATCAGCGACGACAGTCCTCAGATGAAGTTTATCCGTTCTGCGGAAGACTGATGGAAGAACGGATATCGAATGACCGAACACCCTGTGATCCGGGCATTCCGGAAGGGATTACGGGACTTATTCGCAGGTATACTGCATAAAAAGCTGAAAACACAACATAACGATACTTCTTCATGCCATTGTTTCCGGCGGAACAGGTTGGCATGATAGAAAAAAGCATAAGGAGAAACCATAAATGGCATCGAAAAAATCCCCAAGTCAAGAATCATACAGCACTTTCTTTCATTGCCGGAGGAGCAGCAGCGCAGTATGCTGGAGGGAGACGCTTTGGCCGCGCAGGTGGAAAAGATAAAATCCCACAGCGCATTCCAAAAGATGATGAAGACGGTAAGCCAGGAAAAACTCGCCGATGCCATCATTCGTGGCGGCGACAGCCTGTATGAAGTATATCATAAGGCTGCCCGTACTGCTAAGGCGGAAGGGCATCAGCGCACCGCCTCCGAAATCGATCCGGAATCCATAAAGCAGAAAAAAGGTACTGAGGGACTCGTACCCGGACTCCGTTGACCGGTTTGAAAGACGAGTCGTTCAAAGGGGTGAAGACAATGAAAATCGAAACGGAACGATTAATAATCACGGAAATGACCATGGATATGGTATCGGATATTCACCGGAATTCACTTGATGATGATATTAGAAGATTTGTACCGGATGAAGTATTCGAAACATTGGAAGAAGCACAGGAAACGGTTGAGTTTATCATGTCTCAGTATGGTTCCAAAGAAGGACCTCTGATATATGCATTGATTACGAAGAAGGCGAATAAAAATATCGGGTATGTTCAGTTGGTTCCGATTGACGATGGTAAATGGGAGATTGGCTATCATGTGGCAAAACCATATACCGGGAACGGATTTGCAACGGAAGCCGTAAAAGCATTTCTTCCGGTGATATCAGAGTATGTCGGAATAACAGAAGTATACGGAATTCGTCTGCTGGAAAACAAGGCATCCGGGCGCGTCCTGGAAAAATGTGGGTTTGAGACGTTTTTCACGGGTGAAGGACCTTATCACGACGGGGTATATGAAATCCGCAAGAGCGTGTGGAAGAAATGCGGCAATTGATAACGCTTTATCCTCTCGATTAGCGTGGAAATATACGCCGGAGCAGGATGCAGAGACTTAAGAGACGGGGCGGGAAAAGCTGTCGGGAGGAAAGGAATGAAATATCTTTTATATGCGATCCTTGCAGTGTGTCTGTTTTGGGGAGCGAAGATCTGTAAAAAGAAAGAATGGAATGAAGATGTACTTTCCTTTGCACAGACTAAGTCGTTCCTCGGATTTTGCGCGCTGATCATCCTGTTGCATCACTGCGCCCAGAGGACCTGTGCTCCGTGGCTGGCGCCGGCCAGGATTGTACACGGGCTGGATGCCTTTGTCTATCTCGGATATCTGTGTGTTGCGGTATTTTTCTTCTGTTCGGGCTATGGTATGTATATCGCCAGCCGGAAGGAAGGATTCTTTAAGGGGTATTATAAACGGATCCTGAAGGTGCTTCTTCCGGCTGTTGTCATAT
>CADCPV010000016.1 GCA_902803345.1 uncultured Eubacteriales bacterium
CTGCAGCTGCTGCTCGTAAATGCCGATCCGAAGTTCCCCGATCTGGGAAATCAGCTCATTGAAGGCGTCGATGATCTGGACGGTTTCTTCATAATCATTGGGCGGAACAATGCGGCTTTCGAAGTCTCCGCTGTGAATTTTGTCTGTTACCGTCAACAGAGATTCCGTCGGAATTGCGAGAATCCGCCGCCCCATTCGGCTGAAGGCAAGGAAGAAGAAAATCCCCCAGAGCACCAGGAGCGCAGCCAGGAAAAGAAGCGGCCGCAGCGTCTTCACAAATTGCCCCTGCGGCAGGAGCACGGTAAAGCAGTAATCTGAAAAGCTCTGCTCTGACGAAACCGCAATCCGCCTCCCTACGCCGGGTACCGTGAGAGAAACCAGTTTTTTCAGGGAAGCTTCCACCGGAAGCAGAAGCTCTGTCCCGTAATCTCCCTGGTAACCCATCTCCTTAAGGGATTCGCTCGCATAAAGCACCTGCCCGTTCCGGTCCGTGATCAGCTGGATCGCTTCCGTTCCGGAAAAATCCGAGAAGCCCGGCAGGTCATCAAGATCAATCCAGGCGCCGCCGTAAATCGTGCCGGAGCGGAATACCCGTAGAAGGCAGATCCGGCCTTCTGATCGGACGAGAAACCAATGCTTCGGAAACTCATCCCGGATTTCACCGTTCTCCAGATGCGCCTCCAGGATTTCCCGGATAAAGGAAGGAAAAAGGGATCCCTTGCTGGCGCTGTAGGCGGCGGAATTGAAAACCGGAAGAAAGATGTTTTTGTTCGGATAATACAGATACAGCCCCTTGATCACGGAATGCATCGTGATCTGGGAGGACAGCGTGTTTCTGACCCGGACAATGCAGTTCACCTCTTCGTTCCGATCCTTCGTCGTCCGAAGCCGGATAATGTCCGGATTGCTGGTGCAGCTGTCCATCAGAGACAGGATGTCCGAATCCAGTTCGGCGGAAATCCGCTCGTCGTAAAAACGCAGCGAATCCTGTACCGTCTGATAGGAGGAGCTTCGGAAATTCCAGAAAAGACTGACAAAAACGCCGATCAGAAGCGCTGTAAACAGCACCATGGCCGAAACGAACCAGATACTGAAGCGCCGTAAAAGAGAATGGTTCTTTTTCGGCTGTTTTTCCTTTTTTTTCGGTATTTTGCTCATATTTCTCCCCGGATGTCCCCAAAAATCCGACGGTCTGACCAAAGAATATTACAAAAGGATCTAAGATGTGTGCATTTCGCTGAGCCCCTTTATGTTGTAAATATTATACTAAGAAACTGCAGGAATGACAAGCGTTTTATTCATTTCTGCTACAAAAGGAGTATGAAAGGCTCCCAAATTAAAAGGAGGATGTATCCAAATGAAGAAACTGTTAGCACTTCTTCTCGCTGTGGCTATGGTATTCTCTCTGGTGGCCTGCACCCAGACCCCCAAGACGGATGACACTACCAAGGCTACTGAAAAGGAAACCGAGAAGGCTACCGAAAAGGCTACTGAGAAGGCTACCGAAAAAGCTGACGACGGTCAGCAGGAGACCGAGCCCGCGGAAGAGTCCAAGGAAGACGAGACCGAACCCGCTGGCGAACTCAGCCCCTACGAGCAGGCGATTGCAGACCGCCGCGCCGAGTATGAGAAGACCGGCGAATACCAGAAGGTCGTTTATGCGATGTATACCTGGATCGGCAAGCCGGCAGGCACCGAGAGAATTCAGGAAGCTATGAACGAAATCCTTCGTGAAAAGCTCTGCCTCGAAGTTGAACTGATGGTTCTTGACTTCGCGTCCTATCGTCAGAGCGTTCAGCAGATCCTGATGAACAACGACGAGCAGGTCGACTGGTTCGGCGGCAACGCACTCGGCTATACGAGCTGCTGCAACAACGGCTTCTGCTACAACATGGAAGAAGACGACCTGATCCAGACTTACGGCCCCGGCATCTGCGAGCTGGTTTCCGAAAATTACCGCGATGCCTGCAAATTCAACGGCGAGCTGACCGGTATCCCGCCCATGAAGGATATCGCCATCATGTGCGGCGCTATGATGATCGGCAAGGAATACCTTGACGCCATCGGCTATGAGTATCAGGAAAACGAGAACCAGGAAGTTCCGACCACCTGGGAAGAGATCGAGAATATCTTCACCCAGCTGCATGAGAAGTTCCCCGACAAGTATGTGTTCGCAGTCGGCGGCAACCAGTTCGGCCAGGGTTCCATCGTCGACAACATCGGCGGCGACTGGTTCGGCGTCCTCCTGGATCCCACGAAGGATACTGAAGTTGTCAACCTCTTCGAATCCGATGAATGGATGACCATGGTTAAGCGTATGTATGACTGGAACCAGAACAAGGGCTTCATGTCCGCAGACGCTTTAACCGACACAACCTCTATTTCTGCGAAGTGCAAATCCGGACAGTACATGGCAATGCTTTCGCAGTCCAAGCCCGGCTACAAGTCGCAGATCTCCGGTGAGTGCGGCAGA
>CADCPV010000017.1 GCA_902803345.1 uncultured Eubacteriales bacterium
AAAGATTTTCAACAGCGGGATTTGAACAGGCACAAAAACATTTACCACAAAAAAAGCAGCCAGCGCATCGCCGAATTTGGCTTAAACGCTGGCTTTTTTGATAGTAGCGGGGGGGGATTTGAACTCCCGACCTCCGGGTTATGAGCGCAGGTTTTAACCCTTTATTTCATGTACTATCATTCACTTTTGCTTGATATTGTTTGATATTGCAGCTCGCAACTTTTCCCAATATTACCTAATATTACCCAGCATTTCCGATCGTTCCATCCCAATTTCATCCCAATCGTCTTCTGCCAAATCTGACAGCGCTGATGTGACTGGAAAACCTTCTCTGAATCGAGCTTTAACAATCATTCCAGCGACTTGGGATCAAATTATCCCAATTCATCCCAGAATTGCCGTATTTCTACAGTTCAAAGTTCCAAATCCGCATAAATGCTGGATTTTCAACCACCGGCCTCCGGGTTTTTCGATCCCAGAAAACAGATTCATGTCCTAGACAGAAATACTGATTGTTCAAACATTATCGTTTTCAGTAACTCCCGACAACTTTCGCACATTCATCAGCTATTTCAGATGTGACAAATTCTTTCCATGCTCCCCGTTTGTCACCTAATGTCGGTTTATCATATAGAATTCGTCCGTTTTTCTTCTTTTCTTACCAGACAACTCATGGTAGAATGATGATATCATTCAAAATTCTCGCAATTCGAGCGGTGGAACATTTAAACTTGTCGGTTGCCGATATCATAACAGAGGGACTTCTCCTATGAAAAAAGTACCAAAAAGAACCCGATCTCTCAAATTTCTCACGATCAATCTGTGGCTTCTCGTGACGGCGGTTCTTTTCGTGATTTTTACGCTTTTTGCATTGATGTTTCTGCGCAGTACAAAAAATGAATTGAAGCATCTCGGCGAGGTATTCGCAGACCATTATGCAAGCAATATGAACCGCGATATTCGCCAAATGTCCGATACTGTAGATGAATTATATGTTAACAATATCTTCTATCAGCGTCTGATTAACTATACACTGGATGATTATGACTGGATTGACAACACATGGCATATTCAAAATTCACTCAGAGAAAAAAGCGCAGCAATGGACTACCTGGGCGGTTTATTCTATTATGACGAGAAACACGATTCTATGCGTTCCTGTTTCAGTCAGGATTATTCCGAAGTATTTCTCACTGATCGGCTCCGTGAGTGGATTCGGCTAAATTCCAAAAATATCCAGGGCAGTGGTATTCTCTCACACAATGGACGGGATTGGTATGTCAGCTACAAAAGCCGGCACGGATGTTATCTCGGATATCTGATCTGTCTGCAGGATTATATACAATCAGACGAAACGGAAGAAGTAATATTTCTCAACGCAGCAGGTGATATCATAAGCCGCACCGGTGATCATTCAATCCCGGATCAGGTTCTTCGATCTCTTCAGGGCGGGGGATCAGCTGTATCCAGAAGAACCCTGCTGCTCTCTGCCGCCCCTATTTCGTCAGCCGGATTGACACTTATCAATGTCATGAGAGCGGACTCCCTGCAGTCGCTTTTTGCAATGCCGGAGTTTATCGGACTCATGATCCTTCTTCCGGTGCTGACGCTTCTTGCGCTGCTGTTTTTCTACCGCTTCCACAACCGCGCCCTCTCCCTCCCTGTCCGGCATATGCTCCTCAAGATCAGCGAAATGAAGCAGGACGGGCAGGATGAGACGCTCCTGCGCTCGGAGAAACAGGCAGACACGATCGAAGAATACCGGGAGATCAACGAACGGATCGACGAAATGCTCCGGGAGATCGAGACGCTGACGGAGGAACGGCACCGGGAAGAAATAAACGCCAAATCCGCCCTTCTTCAGTACTACCAGCTGCAGATCGATCCCCATTTTTACCTGAACTGCCTGAATTCTGTTTCGAGTCTTCTGCAGAATCAGACGCCGGAAATCGCGAACGACATGATCTTCGCGCTTTCTTCGCATTTCCGTTATGTGTTCCAGTCCAACCGGACGCTTGTGACGCTTTCGGAGGAACTTCAGGAGCTTAGGAATTACTGCAATATCTATCAGGTAAAGGGCGGCGTCCCGATCCTTCTTATGGTTGACGTTCCGGATGAAGTTGTCGACTGGAAAATCCCGATTCTGGCAATTCAGACCTTTGTTGAAAATTCCATCAAGCATGTGACCAAAAAAGGAAAGGTCCTGACCGTCAAAGTGCACGCGCACCATTCATCGGAAGCAGACGGTCTGCTTCTTCGGATCACGGACAACGGTCCCGGATATCCGCCGAAGCTGCTTGAATTTCTGAACACGCCCGTCTCGGAATTCAATTTTGACTCCGAGCACGTGGGCATTCTGAACCTGAAGTACCGCTGCCGCCTTCTGTACGACGGAAAGGAGCGCTTCAGCTTTTACAACGCGCCTCAGGGGGGCGCCGCGACGGAAATTCTGATCCCCGAGGAGACTGTTCATGAATATTCTGATCATTGACGACGAACCGCTGATCCTGAACACGGTCCGAAGACAGCTTGACGAAATGAATCTTCCGTTTTCGCATATCGATACCGCGGGATCGGCGGAAGAGGCAAGGAGTCTGGCAGCGGAGCATCATTACGACATCTTTCTCTGCGATATCGTGATGCCCGAAGAAGACGGCATCTCGTTTGCGAAATGGGCGCTTCGGCGCTTCCCGGACAGTAAATTCGTGTTTCTTACGGCACATGCGGACTTCGAATATATGAAGGAAGCGATCTCCATGCAGAGCTTTGACTATGTGCTGCAGCCGGTTTCAAAGGAAGATCTTGAGACGGTCATTGAGCGCGCGATCCACCAGATTTCCATCGAGGAGAAGAACCGCCGGCTGATGGAAAAGGGCAGCTTTTATGAGGACCACGAGCGGGATATCCTGGATGCGAACTCGATCCGCTACCTCTCTGGCTTGTCGCTCGACGACAGCTTCTTCCGGAAGCTTCTCCAGGAAACCGTCGGTGAAGTATCCGAAGCCGGGCGCTATCTGGTATACTACGTGCAGCTTCTGTCTGACAGCCCGATGAAAGGCCCGGAAGACAAGGCTTTATTCCGTTCGATTTATTATAATGTGACGGATGAAACCCTGCAGCCGCTCGGCGTCAAAAATACGCTGATTATCCGCGACGACGGCTCGGGAAACTTTCTTTCGATCCTTCCCTTTCCCGAAGATCAGGTTCCGGAATATACCGATATTCTGCAGCGGCTTGAGGAGCTCCGGCTTCTCTTTGAAAAGCTCCTGCACCTGAAAATCGCCGTCTATCTGGGGCATTTTGAGGATTATGACGATCTGCCTGCTTCGGTGCAGGAAATATTCGAAGAGCTCAAAAACAACGTCCGGAATCAAAGCCATGTCTATCAGGTCGGGGATTTAAGCTCCCTTTCTTCCTCCGGTTACGGTTTTGAGCAGGAATACGCCACCTGGAAGTCGCTTCTTCAGAAAAACCGGCTGACGGATCTTCGGGACAGCTTCATGCGCTATCTCGACTACCATGCGGGACGGGGCGCCGTAAACCGGGATTTTCTGATGAAATTCCACCAGCGCACGAGCGAACTTCTGCTGGGATATATGGCAACCGAAGATATTTCTTCGACGGATGTCTTTGACGAACGGCTTTCCTATTATGATTTCATGTACTGCTTCGATACAATCGATCATCTGAAGCAAAGCCTGGACCATGTGTTTTCCAGACTTTATGAGAAAGTCAGCATCCCGGGCGAAGAGATGATACAGAAGACAATCCGCTATATCCGCACGAATCTCGATCAGGACCTTCTTGTGACGGAGATTGCGGAATATGTGAACCTGAACCCCGTCTATCTGACGCGGTCCTTCAAGAAAGCCACCGGCTTTTCCCTGAAGCGCTTTATCGAAAATGAAAAGATCGAGGCCTCAAAACATCTCCTCTCGACGACGAATCTCCCGGTTTCCGTCATTTCCGGACATGTGGGATACACCAATTACAGCAATTTTACGCGTTCCTTCAAGCTGATCACGGGACTCACACCGACGGAGTACCGGGAGCAGCAGAAAATCTGAAAAGTACACATCAGGTTTATTTTTGAAATAGAGCAGGTCGCTTTTTCTGTTTCCAGAAAGAGCGGCCTGTTTTATGATGATACCATCATAAAAGCCCTGCCGGTCTGAGAAGGCAGGACGAAAAAGGAAAGGCGGTGCACCCATGAGTGCTGCAGCGGCGACGGTAAAAAAGAAAAGCTCCCTGAAACGCCGGCTGAAGAAGTACAGATTCCTGTACCTTCTGGCGCTTCCCGGATTTACCTACCTGATCATCAACAATTACTTCCCGATGGTCGGTCTTTCACTGGCTTTCAAGAACTTCAGTTTTGCCAAAGGCATTTTCAAGAGCCCCTGGAACGGCATCTCGAACTTCACCTACCTCTTCGGCTCCAAATGGGCGAAGATCATGTTCCGGAACACCCTCGGCTACAATGTGGTCTTCATCGTTCTCGGAACAGTCATCGCGATTTTTGTCGCGATCATGCTCGGGGAGATCACGAAGCAGAAGTTCAAAAACGTCTGCCAGACCCTGATTCTGATTCCGCATCTTGTGAGTACGGTTCTGATTGGTTATATCGTTTTTGCGTTCCTCTCCAATGCGAACGGCTTCGTCAATAACGGAATCCTGAAGCCGCTCGGTGCGGAGCCGGTCAAATGGTACACGAGCCCGAAATACTGGCCTTTCATTCTGGTCCTCGTGCAGATGTGGCGTTCGTTCGGCTTCCAGAGCATCATCTACTACGCGACGATCATCGGATTCGACAAATCCTATTATGAAGCGGCGGTCGTGGATGGCGCCTCGACCTGGCAGCAGATCACAAAGATCACGCTTCCTCTGCTGAAGCCGACCGTGATCATCCTTACGATCATGGCGCTCGGCAGAATGTTCTCCACGGACTTCGGTCTTTTCTACCAGGTCCCGATGAATACCGGAACGCTCTTCACCGCGACGACGACGATCGATACCTTCGTGTACCGCGCGCTTCTTGAGGATCACGATCCGGCAAGAGCGCTCGCCGCAGGCTTCCTGCAGTCCATGCTCGGCTTCATCATCGTCATGGCAACCAACCTCGTCATCCGGAAGATCGAACCGGAATCGGCGTTGTTCTAAGGGAAAGGGGGCAAGCATATGGCCGGCAAAGGAAGAGGTTTCCGCGCTGTTTCCTACATTGTAATGAGTCTTCTGACCATTTTCGCGGTAATGCCTTTTATTCTCCTGATTGTCTCCTCCATCACCAACGAGACAACCATCAACAAATTCGGATATTCCTTTATTCCGAGAGATATCGATGTTTCCGCCTACCGGTACCTCTTCGCATCCGGCGGAAAGATCCTGAAATCCTACGGGATGACCGTCATCGTCGCCTTTGTCGGAACCGTCACGAACCTCATGCTGACGCTGTTCATGGCCTACCTGTTATCAAAGCGCGACCTGCCGGGGCGGAATTTCCTCTCCTTCATGATCTTTTTCACGATGCTGTTCTCGGGCGGCATGGTCCCCTCGTACCTTATCTGGTCGCAGCTGATGCACGTCGTCGATACGATTTGGGGGCTGATCCTTCCGAATCTGCTCTTATCCGCCTGGAACGTCATCATGATGCGGACCTATTTCACGACGAACATCCCCCAGGAAATCCTCGAGGCGGCGGAAATGGACTCCTGCGGACAGGTGCGGATGCTCTTTAAGATCTGCATTCCGCTTTCGAAACCGATGATCTCCACGATCACGCTTTTCACCGCACTCGCGTACTGGAACGACTGGACCAACGCCCTGTACTACCTCGTGCGGAACAAGGACCTCCTGACGATCCAGGCCGTCCTGAACTCCATGCAGAACAATGTCCAGTTCCTGAAGGACTACGCGAACCAGTCGAGTCTCGCGGCTTTCTCAAACCAGATCCCGACGCTCGGCGTACGTATGGCGATCGCCGTGATCTCCATCGTCCCGATTCTGATCATCTATCCCTTCTTCCAGAAATCCTTCGTCCGTGGCATCGTCATCGGCGGCGTGAAGGGATAAAAACAGGTATCCAAGGGCCGTTCTCATGTGATATACTGGGGACAGCCTTCAGATAAAAAATGTAAAAACACATTTTCAAGGAGGAAAAAATGAAGAAGTTACTCGCTCTCATACTGGCGCTTGCAATGATCCTGTCGCTTGCGGCCTGTACCAAATCCCCGGCCGAAACCGAAGCGCCGAAGACGGAAGATGCCGGCACGACGGAAGGCAGCAAGGCGGACGAAAAGACCGATGCGCCTGATAGTAAAGACGACACGACGGCGGATGCAGGCGCCGACGTTTCAAGCTGGCCTGTGATCCGTATGGAAGTCTGCTCCTGGACCGATATCGAGGAGAAGGAAGGCGAAATCGAACAGGCGCTGAACGACTACCTCGTTTCTATCAACGCTGGCGTTCAGGCGGACCTGCTGCCGATCGCGATCGGCGACCGCGCGACCCAGCTGACGCTGATGCTCGCGGACAAGACCAACCCGATCGACCTGTATGCCTGGAGATGGTACTCCACCGTTACCGGTCTCGTCGACAATGACCAGTGCATTTCTCTTGAGAAATACCGCGATGTGTATCCGGAGCTTTGGGAGCTCTTCCCCGAAGCCGTTTACGACACCTGCAAGGTTGACGGCGAACAGTACTCGATCCCCGGCGCCGATTCCTTCGGAAACTTCCAGGTTTACGCGCTGAGAAAAGATATCGCGGACGAAATCGGCCTCGGCGACAAGCACGGCGCGAAAATGACGCTTGACGAACTTGATCCGTACCTTCAGAAGGCGGAGGAACTGCATCCCGAGCTCTGCTGGCAGGGCGACATGTGGGTGAAGCCCATCCAGGAGATCGATGACCTCGGCGACGGCCACGCGCTCGGCGTGCTCATGAACCGCGGTTATCAGGATACCACGATTGTCAACTACTACGCAAGCGATGAATTCAGGGCCTACTGCGAACGCTGCAAAAAGTACGCGGACGAGGGCATGATCCGCGACGACCCGCTCAACAACTCCCTCGCGGGCTCCGCGATGATCAACGACGGTATCTGCGGCGGCTTCATGTTCGAAGGCTACTCCTGCGATTACGCAAACTCCCTGATGAAGGCCCAGTGCCCAAATTATCCGATGATCGTCTTCCAGCTGACCGAGCCGGGATGCGACAACTCCTGTGTCTATAACGGCTGGCAGATCTCCAGTATCTGTGAACATCCGGACGAAGCCATGAAGCTTCTGTACCTTGCCTACACCGATGAAACCGTCGGCCGGCTTCTCGCGATGGGTATCGAAGGCGTTACCTACAAGGTGGACGAGAACGGCTGCGCCTGGTACGCGGACGGCGTCACCGCCGACAACTGCGGCTGGAACATGTCCGCTCCGTGGTTCTATCCGAACGAATGTCTCTGCCTGCCCTTTGAAACCGACTACGCGACCTACTACTCGGGCATGGTGGAATTCTGGCACGATCCTTCGGTCCGCTACTCTGAAGCGACCGGCTTCGTCTTCGACAACAAGCCCGTTTTCGACCAGGTTAAGGCCTGCAACGCGATCGTAGATGAATACCGCGCAGCTCTTATGGCCGGACAGGTAGATGTAGATGAATACCTTGACCGTTTCAACGAAGAACTGAAGGACAACGGAATCGATGAAATCGTCACAGAAATGCAGAAGCAGCTGGATGCTTTTGTCGCAGCGAAATAAACACAATATTTGACCTGATTTTGGGCCGCCGGGGTTTGCCCGGCGGCCCTTTCCAAAGAAAGGACTGTCTCATGAAAAATCGTATTGTAAAAGTAGAAGAAGGTTATCTGCAGGGAACATTCGGCTGGGATCCGAGAGTCAAAGTATTTAAGGGCGTGCCCTACGCCGCGCCGCCGGTCGGAGCGCTTCGCTGGCGCGCTCCGCAGCCGATGACGCCCTGGGAAGGCATAAGAGACGCGCGGGAATACGGCCCGATGTCCGTTCAGGAGGTTCCGGGCGGGAATCCGGACGATTTCTGGTCCAGAGAGCTGCATCCGGCCGGCCCCGAGTTTCAGATGTCCGAGGACTGTCTCTATCTCAATATCTTCACGCCCGCGAAAACCGGGGACGAAAAGCTTCCGGTCTTCTGCTACATCCACGGCGGCGGATACCGGGGCGGTTACCCTTACGAGCAGGAATTTGACTGGGAGCGCTTCGCGGCAAAGGGCGTCGTCGTTGCCGCGATCACATACCGTCTCGGCGTCATGGGCTTCTTCTGTCATCCGGAACTTTCCGCCGAACACCCGGACGAGCCGAAGGGAAACTACGGTCTTCAAGACCAGCTCGCGGCTCTGAAGTGGGTGAAGCGTAATATCGCTTCCTTCGGGGGCGATCCGGAAAAGATCACGATCGCCGGACAGTCCGCCGGCGCGGGCTCCGTGCAGAACCAGCTGACAACGCCCGAATCTGAAGGCGTGTTCTCGGCCGCGATCATTCAGTCCGGAATCACCGTCCCGTTCACGGATACGACGGATCCCCTGTCCGCAAAAACGCTCGCGTCCCAGGAACAGGTTGGAAAGGAATTTCTGGAAAAGGCAGGGATCCCCTCAGTCGCGGAGGCAAGGAAGGTCGACGCGAAAAAGCTCGTCGATCTCGAGCCTGAGCTTCTCGGACCGATGATGCACTTTATCCCGGTCGTCGACGGCATTTTCCTGAAGGAAACCGCTCCTTCCGCGCTTCAGAACGGCCGCTGGCACAATGTCCCCGTCATCTGCGGCTACAACACCGGAGAACTCGCCATGTTCAATCGCTTCCAGGGGAACTTGCCGAAAACAATCGCGGAGTTTCAGGCCTACGCGGAGAAATTCGGCGAGAAGAAGGATTCGCTTCTCTCACTCTGCGATGTGAAGACGGATGAAGAAGTCGAAAAGCTTTTCTCTTCCGACGCCTATATGAGCCTCATCATTTCCGCAGTTTTCGGTGCGCACTGTCTGACAAAGCAGGGAAGAAAGGCCTGGATGTACGAATTCGACGCGGATATGCCCGGAACAGATGACCATTCGGCCTTCCACGGCGCGGAGCTCTGGTTCGCCTACGACGCCCTGGGCCGCTCCTGGCGCCCATTCACCGGAAAGCATTACGATCTCGCGCGCGAGGTGAATTCCTACTGGGTGAATTTCGTGAAGACCGGCGATCCGAACGGAAAGGACTGCTTCGGAAATGATCTGCCCGTCTGGGACGCATTCTCGGACGATCTGCCGAAGAAAATGCTCTTTACCGACACTTCGGCCTGTGTTCCTGTTGAAATGAACGATCTCATGAAGTTTCGGATTGCGAACCAGCTCGGCGAATAACCGGCGGCTAACGAAAAGCCCCAGGAGAAGTAGGAGAATCACATGCAGAATACGATTACAATTCAAACAAAGGAGCCGCGTTTTCCGGCGGCTCCCGAGCTCTACGGACTCTTTTTCGAAGACATCAATCACGCGGCGGACGGCGGCCTCTATCCGGAGCGCTTACGAAACCGCGCTTTTGAGGATTCGCTGCCGCCGGAGGACTGCGAAACCGACCCTGAGCGGCTGATCTACATCAACGATGGCAAATGGCCCGGTGTATTCAACCATGGAGAAGGCATGGACGAATGGGCGGCCGCGGTCCCGCCGACTGACATTCCCGCCTGGTATGCGGAAAACGCCGAGATGGAGCTCCTGACAAATCCCGCCTTCGCACTGAATCCGAAACGGAAAGCTGCGCTCCTTGTGAAATTCGCGGCGGGCGGCTCGATTAAAAACATCGGCTATTTCGGCATCCACGCCCTGAGAGGAGAAAAAACGCACTTTTACGCCTTCATAAAAGCAGAAAAGGATTCTGTGCTTCAGCTGTCCTTCGCGGCCGAAAACGGGCAAATCTGCGGCACAGAAAGCCTGTCTGTAAAGGCATCCGGCGAGTTCCGCCGGTATGACGCGGACCTGATCTGCACAATAGAGCGTTCCGATCTCTCTTTAGTCATTTCCTGCGATCGGGAGAACAGCGTCATTTTCGGCTTCACCTCCCTCATGCCCGAGCATACCTTTAAAGGGCACGGACTCCGTGAGGACCTCGCGCTGCAGCTTAAGAACACGCACAGTAAATTCATCCGCTTCCCGGGCGGCTGCGTCGTTGAAGGCATCAATGAAAAGAATACGCTCGCGTTCTCCAAAACCGTCGGCCCGGTATGGGAGCGTCCATCGGCGCAGCTCATGTGGCATTACCGCACGACTAACGGCCTCGGATTCCACGAATACCTGCAGCTCTGCGAGGACCTTGAAATGGAAGCCTTATACGTCTGCAACTGCGGTATGTCCTGTCAGGCACGCCACGGGAAAGGCTTCCCGACGCAGATCACGAAGAAGTACCTTCAGGAGGCACTGGACGCTTTAGAGTACGCGCTCGGATCCGCCGACACGAAATTCGGCGCGCTTCGGGCAGAAATGGGACATCCGGAGCCCTTCCGCCTGAAATACGTCGAGATCGGCAACGAAAACTTCGGTCCCGAATATCTGGAGCGCTATGAAATGTTCTATAAGGCTCTGAAGGAAGCCTTCCCCGAAGTCATCTTTATCTCCAACGGACATACGGAACGCGACGGGCTTCCGACCGAAATCGTCGACGAACACTACTACAACGCTCCGGAATTCTTCCTTGAAAACACCGATATGTTCGATGACTATCCGCGCAAAGGCCCGGACATTTTCCTCGGAGAATACGCCGTGAACGGCGGCAAAACCATCGCTTCAATGGAATGCGCCCTGGCGGAAGCCGCTTTCTTAACAGGCGTCGAAAAGAACCAGGATATTGTGAAGCTGTCCGCCTACGCGCCGCTCATGCAGAACTCGGACTATACCGCCTGGAAGCCGAACCTGATCGTTTTCGATAATCATACCGTTTACGGCATTCCGAGCTATCACGCGATCTCACTTCTCGCAAAATACCGCGGAAAAGAAGTCGTTCCGGTATCGCTTATCGGCGTAACCGAGCCGCCGGCCTACGCAGGAATCCCCGGGATTCTCGCGGAAAAGGATGGATTCCTTTTCCGGAATGTGAAAGTTGACGGAAAGGAAATCTCCTCCCCGGAAGATATGGAGGCGATTTACGGCGAGCTTCAGTACGATGAAACAGAACAGGCTTTCCGCATGGTTTTCGGCAGTCACAAGCATCACTATTCCGGTAAGAATCCCGTATGGAACAAGGCTTTCGAGGACTTCATCTACAGCGGGGATTTCCGCGAGGTACCGATCCTCTGGACGATGTTCAAAACCGGCGACCGGGACGAAATCCGCTTCGAATTCGATGCGAAATTCGACGCGCAGAACGCCGTCACCTTCTCGGTTTTCAATTCCTGCTCCGCTTCGGACGCGGGCTGCAACGAACCGAAGGATACCGAATGGAACCGCCGCATCATCCGCAACCAGATCTGGCGGATCGAGAACGGTAAGTCCGCGCTCCGGGTTCCGAGAATCTTCGAGAAACCGGTTCCGGATGACGAAAAGGTGCCGACCTCAATCGATTACAGCCGCTGGAATCATTACACTATAACGGCCGACCGCTTCGGGTATCAGTGTTATCTGAACGACGAACTCATCATTGAGAAAAAACAGCCGCTGCACTCTGTTCTGCACGCGTCCTGCGAAACCGAAGGAAACGAAATTTTCCTGAAGGTCGTCAATGTATCGTCCGAAACACAGGCGCTTTGCGTGCAGTTTGACACCGAAGTTCAGCCTGAAATCTCCGTCGAATACATCGAGGGCACGCCGGAGCAGCAGAATTCCTTCGAGCATCCGCTGAATATCTCCCCGAAGAGCGCGTCGCTTACGGCAGCGCTTACTGAGGACGGCCGCGGATTCTCTGTCGATGTTCCCGCGTATTCGGTAAACGTTTACCATATCAGGGCTTAAGAAAAAAGCTTCGTATCATGGGCGATGAAGGAGGAATTACACAATATGGCAAAACAGGCAAAAGTGACAGTCGACCCCGCCTACAGGGTCGGAAAGATCGAAAAAAGAATCTACGGTTCCTTCCTGGAGCCGATC
Organism: uncultured Eubacteriales bacterium; assembly: GCA_902803345.1. Next base: position 12,077 of record CADCPV010000017.1, read on the forward strand.
GGGGATTTTGTCGTCGGCGGCATTTACAACCCGAATCATCCGACTGCGGACGAACAGGGCTTCCGGCAGGACGTGCTGCGGGCGATCCGCGAATTCGGCGTCCCCGCGATCCGCCTTCCGGGAGGCAACTTCATCTCCGGCTGGGACTGGCAGAACTCGATCGGTCCGAAAGAAAACCGGAAAGCCCATCTCGACCTCGCGTGGAAGCAGTATGAGAAAAACCTCATCGGACACGACGAGTACCTGCAGTGGGCGGAAAAATCCGGCGCCGAGGCGCTCTATACCCTGAATCTGGGCACGGGTACAGTGGAAAGCGCGCTTCACTGCGCGGAATATACCAACCATCCGGGCGGCACTTATTTCTCGGACCTTCGGAAGAAAAACGGCCGTCAGGATCCCTATAATGTAAAAGTGTGGTATCTCGGAAACGAAATGGACGGTCCCTGGCAGATTCATTCCTATGAAAAAGACCCCCGGGGCTACGGCATCAAGGCATACGAAGCCGCAAAAGTGCTGAAATACATGGATCCTTCCATCGAAACCGCGGTCTGCGGTTCCTCTTCTCCCGCGCTTTCGCATTATCCGGAGTGGGAACGGAAGGCGCTTGAGGAGTGCTATCCTCTGATGGACTACCTCTCGATCCACTATTACCACTGGGCGCCGGAAGGCGATTATGCGGCTTTCTTCAACGGGGCGGAGCTTTTCGAAAACTTCCTGACCACGGAAATCGCCGTCTGCGACTACGTGCAGGCAAAATACCGCCACCGCAGGAAAATGATGATTTCCTTCGACGAGTACGGCATCAATTTCAGCCGGCAGCAGGCGCTCCAGCACGGCCATCAGGGGCACATCCCGCTCACGGCTTACGGAGAATTTACCGAACGACGGCGCCAGATGCCATTCCGTGAAATCGACCCCGACAGAGAGCCCGACTTCCGCTTCCCGCCGATGCGCTACCAGATGATGGATGCGCTCGGCCTTACCTCCATTCTCTTCATCCTGATGCGGCACGCAGACCGGGTGAAGATCGGCTGCATGACCGGCGGTATCCACGGCGCGATTTCTTTCGACCGGAAAAATGTCTGGAAAGGCGCCTCTTACTACCCCTTCTTCCAGCTTCGGCATTACGGATGCGGCGAGTCTATCCTTCCCGCAGTCGAGTCGCCCGTCTTCTCGGCGGAAGGCTTCGACCTCGACAATTTCCACGCGGCGGACGGCGCGGACAACATCCCGTATATCGACGCCGTGGCTTCCTTCGACGAAGAGAAAGGCGAGGCAGCCGTCTTCATCATCAACCGGAACTGGGAAGAAGACATGGACGTATGTGTCGATGTCCGCGGTTTCGAAGGCTGCCGGCTTCTCGAGCATCAGGAAATGTACTGCTATAACGACGACGCCATGGACAGCTTCGAAAAGCAGGAAATCCTTCCTTCCGTCAATCCGGACACGAAGCTTGACGGCGGTTTCGTCCGCTTCCGCGCGAAAAAGCTGTCCTACAACATGCTGCGGCTTGTGAAATAGCCCGGAAAAACCCAAAATATAAAGGGGCTGCCCCGGCAGCCCCTTTAAGTTTATTATCGGACGAATGAGTCTGCTGTATTTTACCGGATCCGCCGGCCCTTCCCATAGCGTTTTGCCGGAGGAAGCGTTTCGTGTAGCATATCCCGCACCATGTCAATCTCAATGTCCTGACCGCTGAATGTGACTCTTGCCGTCGAAACCAGCCATCCGTTCATGTTCCGCACTGTCATCACCAGATGATCCGCGTCCTCAAAATACGCCGTTCCGCAGACCTTCGACAGACCGGGCGTCGCAGAGCCTTCGACATCGCAGATCTCCTGCCTGCCGTCCAGAAACAGTTTATAAACGCTCTTTCCGTTGGCCGTCATGCGGACATACTCCCCGCAGAGTTTGAGTTCCAACACTCGGACCGGCCAGGTGACGGAGTAATCCCAGAACTGATGATAAAAATCCGCGTCATAGGGGCAGACCTCGATCCAGAAATTTACATCGCCTTCCGTGAGATAGTAGGTTCCCATATGCTTTCCGGCATCAGCCGGAACGGGGCGGGATTCTCCGCACGGAACACGGCGGGAACGAAGATACTGGAGAAGCGCCTCCCGCTCCCCGGGATTTTCCGGAAGCGGCGAAAGCTCATCGGAAAGCTCCTGCAGGAAGACCCGCGCAGTTTCAATAGATTTTGCCATCCCTTCCGGGTCGTGCGCGCCCTGGTGGAAGGCAATGACCGCGTTATGCTTCGGATCCGCGATCGTGATCTGGCCCTGCCCGCCGTCAAAGCGGAAGAGATACGGCTCGTCCGAGCCGCTGCAGATCCAGCACTGCCATCCGTAGCCGATCGTATTCTGGTCCATGCTGTCCGGCACGCTCTGGATCTTCGTCGCTTCCCGGATCCATTCCGGTGAAACCACCTGCTCTTCTCCGGCTCTTCCACCCTCAAGGTAGAACATCGCGAGCCGCAGGTTTGCTTCTGTCGTCGCGGCGATCCCAGGCTCCGCACAGGTACCGTCCGCGAATTTCAGCCAGACCAGATCTTCTTCCCGGATACCGATCTTACTGAAAAGCTTCTCCCGCATATAATCGTCAAGACGTTTTCCTGTCACTTTCTCCACTGCAAGCCCGAGCATACACGAGGACATGGTATTATACAGAAAATGCGTACCCGGCTCGTAGACAATCTCCTGCTTCAGGAAGTTTTCGGTCCAGAATTCATCCGAAGGCGCCATCTTCCCCATGCCGTCCGCCATCGCCATGAGATCCCGGAGCCTCATTTTCCGATAGAGGGGAGACGGCTCGATTTCAAAGCGGCTGATTTCTTCCGCAAAAACATCCACCACAAGATCGTCCGGGTGTAAAAGCCCCTCTGTCATCGCGATTCCGGCGCCGGTGCAGGTATAGCTCTTTCCGTGCGAATGGCAGGTGTGCGGAATCTCCGGCCCGTAGGGCGTCATCCAGGTTTCCGCGAAAACCCGGCCGTTTTGTTCCATCATAAGGCCATGGACTTCATTGCCCAGAGAATCCATGTCCCGGACGAATTTCAGTACGCGCGCGGAAGGAATCCCGACAGATTCCGGGGTGACGCGCGGAAGCGGATGATTGCTGAGCATAAAAACCTCCTTGCTGTAAGCTTTTCGATTTGTAAAAAATTTACTCAGAAAGTTCCCATGATGCTATAAAAAATCTGACTATTCCTGTTTTTATCCTTCGCTGTCTTTGTGTGTTTCCTGCAGGAATTCCCGGGCTTCCTTCCTGTAATCCTCGACAAGTCTGCTCTCGACATC
>CADCPV010000018.1 GCA_902803345.1 uncultured Eubacteriales bacterium
ATCGACGGCGCGAACATTTTTCAGCGGATCCGTCACATTATGCTCCCCTGCATCCGCCCGACCGTCATCACGATGCTTCTTCTGCAGGTCGGCCGAATCCTCCGGGGCGATTTCGAGATGTTCTACCAGATCGTCGGCAACAACGGCCAGCTCTTCGACGTGACCGACGTTATCGACACCTACGTATTCCGTTCCCTGATGACGAACGCAAACATCGGCATGACAACGGCAGCCGCACTGTATCAGTCGGTCGTCTGCTTCGTCGTTATTGTCCTGGTTAACGCGATCGTGAAACGGATCGATGCGGACTACGCATTATTCTAAGGGAAGGGGGAACGAAAATGGCTAACAATACTAGCGGTTTTGAAGGCGCAACCAAGATTAAAAACAGTCCCTCGTCCACGATATTCTACATCATCGCCTATACGATTGTCGGCGCGATGGCAATCGTCTGTCTCGTTCCGTTCCTGATCATGGTATCCGGTTCGTTTACGGCAGAAAAGTATATTACCTTCCATGGCTTCAACATCTATCCGGTGGAATTCTCCATGGAAGCCTACAACCTGATTTTCAAAACCCCGAGCACCGTTGTCAAGGCCTACGGCGTATCGATTTACGTCACAGTCGTCGGCACCTTCCTCGGCCTGATGATCACGGCGGCTACGGCATATGTCCTCGGCAGAAAAGATTTCAAGTACAGGAACCAGTTCTCCTTCTTCTTTTACTTCACCACCCTGTTCAACGGCGGCATGGTCTGTACCTACATCTTCTTCGTACGTTACCTGCACCTGAATGACAGCCTCTGGGCCGTTATTCTTCCCGGCATGTTCTCCGTATTCAACATGCTGATCATGAGAACTTTCGTCGTAGGCATACCGGCTGCGCTGATCGAATCTGCCAAGATCGACGGCGCGGGTGAATACAAGATCTTCTTCTCGATCATCCTGCCGCTTCTGAAGCCGGGCCTTGCGACAATCGGTCTGTTCCTCGCCCTCGCGTACTGGAACAACTGGTACAACGCAATGCTCTATATCAATAATCCGGACAAATTCCCGCTGCAGTACATGCTCTACAACATGCTGCAGAAATCAGAAGCGATGGCGCGTATCGCAGCGCAGGCCGGCCTGGTTGTGACGGACGTTCCCAGTAACTCCCTCAAGATGGCCATGGCTGTTGTGGCGACCGGCCCGATCCTGATTGTTTATCCCTTTGTCCAGAAGTATTTCGTAGCTGGTATTACAATCGGCTCAGTGAAGGGCTGATTCAACACGTTATTATTCGGCGCTCTGCGCTGAACTAATATAAGTAACTTTTCAATTCATTAAAAGGAGGAAAAAATGAAAAAGTTATTGGCATTTCTTCTTGCGCTGGCAATGATCATCGGTCTTGTCGGCTGCACCGGCGCCGGATCCGGATCCGGTTCGGGCGGCGGAAAGACTGACGGCGGAAAGCTCGACACCTCGAAAGAAGTTGAAATTGTCATGTACTTCATCTCCAACCGTCCGGCAGGACAGGACATCGTAGATGAGAACATGAACAAGATCTTCAAGGAGAAACTGAACTGCACCCTGAAGGTCAACTGGATTTCCTGGTCTGACTACGCCAACACCTACAACCTGAAGCTGACTTCCGGCGAGAACATCGACCTGATCTACACCGCGGGCTGGCTGCACTTCGCAGACCTTGCACAGCGCGGCGCTTTCAAGGAACTCGATGATCTGTGGCCGACCTACGCGCCGACAAACTACGGCAAGGCGACCGACGAAGCCAAGCAGCAGGCAACTGTCAACGGCCACATTTACTGCATCCCGACCCTGATGGCGACCTACATGGGCTATGGCCCGACCTACCGTACCGACATCATGAAGGGAACCGAAATGGAAGGCGTCACCCTCAAGACCTTCGAAGATGTTGAGAAGTACTGCGAAGTAGCGCTCCAGGTACATCCGGAAGTGCTTCCGCTGAACCTCGGCAACAACGGTTCTGAGTGGGATGAAATGTGGATGAGAAACAAGGGTTACTTCTACGTAGACAGAGGTTCGGGCCTGTGGTTCGATCCGACCGAAGAAAACCCGAAGATCATCACCCTTTACGAAGAGCCCACCATCAAGGAATTCCTGGAGATGATGGCACGCTGGAACGAGAAAGGCTTCTTCTCGAAGTCCGTTCTTTCCGACACCGAGCAGGATAAGCTGAAAAAGGGCAAGGCATTCCTGACCGTCCACAACATCGACACCTACAGCGGACAGCAGACCAGCTCCAACAACGGTGAAAATGACTGGCATTGGGAGTTCTACGATTTCAACAAGTATGCAGCTCACCTTCCCTGGACCCAGGACTCTGTAGCAGTTCCGTCCACCTCCAAAAACCCCGAGCGCGCACTTGCTCTGTGGGATCTGATCACGACCGATCAGGAAGCGTTTGATGCGTTCTACTATGGTATCAAGGACACCACCTACACGCTGAATGACAAGGGTGAAGTCACCATGCTTGATCCGGATAACTATGGACAGTCCGGCATGTGGGCGGCCCGTTCGACCGGCATCTATCGTGATACCGTCGGCACTCCGCAGGAATGGCATGACTGGCACAAGAAGTGGGAAGAGCAGATCGCGAAGGATAAGACCTGGGAGAAATACGCCGGATTCGTTCTGAATACCGAAGGTCTTGACACCGAGGTTTCGAACGTTTCGAACGTTATGACCCAGTACTGGATGCCGCTCGAGCTCGGCCTCAACAGCAACGGCATTGACGGCGGTCTCGAAGAGTTCGAAGCGAACATGAAGACTGCTGGCATCGAGAAGCTTCGTTCCGAATACCAGAAGCAGCTTGACGCTTATGTCGCAAGCATCAAGAAATAATCTCTGAAAAGAGAGAATCTGAGGGGGGGCAGGCCTTAGGGCCTGCCCCCTTTTTATACTCGCCTGCGAGATCACATTTTTCCTGAGGAGACGGTTCCAGGTCTCCTCAGGAAAAATACGATTACCCTCGGCTCGGAGTTGTTCCTGCCGCTGCGGTTTCGAAACAGGCCTGCGGATCACTTCGCATGATTTTCGCAAGCCGTCTTCGCATCGCGGCATAGTCCGCATAGGGAATCTCAAATTTCAGCTCATGCCGGTAAAGCTTTTCCTGCTCCATTCTGGCCCTCCCTTCGGTCTGATATTGATAATTTTATGTCCCCAACCTGAAATGAAGTTGAAGTTCTAAATTTTTACCAATCAAAAAAGACGCCGGCATATCGTCAGCGTCCTTTTGTCTTTTTATGAATCTTCAGCTTTTCCGGGTTCAGAATGCCGCCCGGATCGTCATGGTTTTGCCGCTCGGGCAGCTGGCTTTGATCGAGCCGCCATGTGCTTCCGTAACTGCCTTTGCGATGGCGAGCCCGACGCCGGTCCCGCCGGTTTCGGTGTTCCGGGAACTGTCCGGCCGGTAGAAGCGGTCAAACAGGCGGCTTGTGTCCGGTGCTTTTTCGTACTGACAGGTATTGAATACCTCGATCAGGGTTTTGTTTCGTTTCTTCGTGACATCGAAGCGGATCTCTCCTTCGGAATCGGAGTAGCGGATCGCGTTGTCAAGAAGCACGGACATCAGCTGCTGGATCGCGGTTTTATCACCGAAAAACGACAGATTGTCTTCGATATTCACCGAGAACTTCTTCCCGCGGGCTTTGGCCTGCGCAGAAAACACATCCGCGATTTCCCAGGCAGCATCGCTCAGGGAGAAATGCTCCTTATTCGGCAGGGGGATTTCCTCGTCCAGACGTGACAGGGTCACGAGCTCACTGACCAGCCGGGACATCCTTCCGGTCTGGCTTTTGATGTTCTCCGTCCATTCATCCTCTCCGTGCTCCATCGTGAGCACGTCGACGCTTGCTGAAATCGAGGTCAGCGGGGTCTTCAGCTCATGGCTTGCGTCCGTGATGAACTGTTTCTGCCGTTCGATATTATCCGCAATCGGTTTGATTGCTTTTCCGGCAAACAACACCACCAGTACAAAGACCAGCACGAGGCTTCCGCCGGAAATAGTCAGGGTCATGAATAACAGCGACCGCATTTCCGAGATTTCCCTTCCGGCATTCAGAAAAACGATCACCTTTCCTGTGTCGGTATTTTTCTTCCCGTAGCGGTACCCCTTGAAATAACCGCGTTCCTTTTTGCTGTTCAGCACGCTTTGGGCGTATTCCAGGGCGTCAGATTCGCCGACCGAAGCCACATAATCTGTCGAAACCGATTCCGCTTCCGCATTCCCATCAAAGCGAACGACAAAGAAACGCAGCATATAACTGGATTCCGGATCCGGCATATTCAGAAACCCGCCGTCTCCCGGGAGATCCTCTTTCGGCATATCCTTCGGCGGTTCGGCTCTTCCTCCTTTTTCCGGCGTCCATTCTCCCGGAGCGCGCGCTTCCATACTGAGAATCGATTCGACCGACTGATCAATCCGTTTCGTAACCGAAATAGTATTCACGATATTGACCAGAACCGCAATCAGTGAAATCACGGCGAAAAAAGCGAGCATTGCGGCGAAAATGAAACGCCAGCGCATCTTCTGAAGCATCAGACCACCTCCAGCGCATAGCCGGCGCCGCGGATCGTCCGGATTTCCACGTTCGCGCCGATGCTGCGGAGTTTTTTCCGGACATAGCCGATGTGCGTCCAGACGACGTCGATTTCGGAATCAGACTCATAGCCCCAGATCTTGTCCATCAGGTGCTCCGTGGAAAACACATAACCCGGATGCAGGACAAAGAGCTCCATGAGCTGGTATTCTTTATTCGTCAGTTTGACCGCCGAATCCCCGACGCGCATTTCATAGCGGTTCGCGTCCAGCACAAGGTTTCCCGCGGTCTGCAGGGAATCGGAATAGTTCTCGCTGCGGCGCCCCAGCGCCTTGATGCGGGCGATCAGTTCGCTTGTCGCAAAAGGTTTCGCGAGGTAGTCATCCGCCCCGAGTTCAAGCCCTGCCACCCGGTCCTCCAATTCTGCTTTCGCAGTCAGCATTAAAACCGGCGTTGCGATATGGTTTTTCCGGATCAGAGAAAGCACCTCCAGACCGCTCATGCCCGGCATCATGATATCGAGGACAATCACTTCATAACTGCCCGCCTGAATATAATCCCAGGCATCTGTCCCGTTGTATACGATATCCACCGAGTTTTTCGCCTTTTCCAGAAGGATCTTCAGCGCTTTCGCTGTTGCGACTTCGTCTTCGGCAATCAAAATCCGCATGTTTCTCTCCTTATGCCTCGCACTCCCGGAAGAATTCTTCCTGTTCTTTCCGATACGCCTCCGGATTGAAGTAATAGCACTGTCCATGCCCTGCATCCGGCCCGATATAAAGCTTTTTCGGCGCTTTGCAGCGCTCATAATTTTCCTGCGTCATCGAAACCGGCACAAAATGATCCTCCGCCCCGTGTGTGAAAAACACCGGCGTCCGGCAGACATCCATCGCATCCAGCGTCGAGCAGAGCTGCCCACCGGTTTTCCGGATGCAGTGCCTGAGGTACCGAAGCTCCGCTGCGCGAACCGGTGCCGGCAGTTTGAATTTGTTCTTCATCACGGTATCCCAGATTGCCTCCATCGAGGTGAAGCCGCAGTCGGCGAGGATCCCCGAAACGCCTTCCGGAAGCGAGAGCCCGGATGCCAGAAGTACGGTCGCTGCACCCATCGAGACGCCGGCAAGATACAGGGGAAGTCCTTTTCCCGTCTCTTTTTTCCGCTTCTCCCAGTCCGTCAGTTCCTTTGCGCGCTCAATCCATGAAACCGCGTCAAACCGCTCCAGCGTTCCGTAGCCGAGGTATTCGCCGCCGGACTCGCCGTTCGCACGCTGCTCGACAAAAATCACGCTGCACGCTTCCTGCCAGAAAGTCCAAATCGGCGAGAAGTCCCGGTGCCAGTCCGCACGCCAGCCATGAAAGGCAATGATGAGCCGTTTCGGGTCCGGATGCTTCATATAGTGTCCGATCAGCACCGCGCCGTCCCGGGCGATGCATTCCACGGTTTTAAGATCCTGTTTCTGAAGCTCCTCGCCGGACTTTTCGCGATCCCGCTCGACAGCGCTTTCCCGAAGCGCCTTATCGTGGATCCGGTTCCGTACCCGGATGACTTCTTTCGGCTCATCGCGGCAGAACACGGCCTCTTTGATCAGCCGGTGCGTCTTCAGCGCCGCAAAGCCCGTAAGGCCGATGCCCCCGGTTGCGATCGCGGTATATTTCAGAATATTCTCCAGTCTGGTATTGGACATATGCACCTCACTTCCTGCTGAAACTGCCCTTATCCTATCTCATGACAGTCTTCCTGTCAAGGATATTCCCTTTTCCGGCTTTTTTTTCGTGCGGAATTCCGTCTTGTCTTTTCCTGGCAGATATATTACAATAATAGCATCTGTACAGCTGATGAAATATGGTTTCTGCGGCCGGACAGAGAGGAGAAATCAACCACAGAGGAGAACCGAATGAACTTTTTTGAAGAACTGCAGGATTACGACCCCGAAATCGCAGAGGCCTGCGGGCTGGAGCTTTCACGTCAGCGGCAGAATATTGAGCTCATTGCGAGCGAAAATATCGTCAGCCGTGCCGTGCTTCTCGCCGCAGGATCTGTTCTGACCAACAAATACGCGGAAGGACTTCCCAGAAAGCGCTACTACGGCGGCTGCCAGTACGTGGATATCGTGGAAGATATTGCACGAAAAAGGGCCAAAGAGCTCTTTGGCGCAGAGCATGCGAATGTTCAGCCTCACAGCGGCGCAAACGCGAATTTAGCCGCGTTTTTCGCGCTTCTTGAGCCCGGTGACACGGTCATGGGCATGAATCTTGCGGAAGGCGGACACCTTTCCCACGGTTCGCCCGTAAACATTTCCGGTAAGTATTTCAATGTCGTACCTTACGGCGTCAATGCCGTGACCGAGCGCATAGACTATGACGAGATGGAAAAGAAGGCGCTCGAATGCCGGCCGAAGATGATCGTTGTCGGCGCGAGTGCATACTCCCGGATCATTGATTTCGCGCGCTGCCGTGAAATTGCAGATAAGGTCGGGGCCTATCTCATGGTTGATATGGCTCACATCGCTGGTCTTGTCGCAGGCGGCGACCATCCGTCTCCGGTACCCTATGCGGATATCGTGACGACCACCACCCATAAGACACTCCGCGGTCCCCGCGGCGGCCTGATCCTCTGCCGGAAAGAATACAAGAAAGCCATCGACAAGGCGGTTTTCCCCGGCACACAGGGCGGTCCCCTGATGCACATCATTGCTGCGAAAGCCGTCGCCCTCGGCGAAGCGCTGCAGCCTGAGTTTAAGGAATACTCGCACCAGATCGTGAAAAATGCGTCTGTCCTTGCAGACACCCTGCTTTCACGCGGACTGGAGCTTGTATCCGGCGGCACCGACAACCACCTGATGCTTTTAAAGCTCGTCAATACCGGCATCACCGGCAAGGAGCTGGAACAGCGTCTGGATGAGGTGCACATCACCGCCAATAAAAATGCAATCCCGAACGATCCGGAAAGTCCCTTCGTGACCTCCGGCGTCCGGCTCGGAACCCCCGCCGTCACGACCCGCGGCTTCAAGGAAGCTGAAATGAGGCTGATCGGAAACTGGATTGCGGATATTGTGGAAGATTTTGAAGGAAATAAGGAGCGTGTTTCGCAGGGCGTACAGGAGCTCTGTGAAAAGTTCCCGATTTATTGACAAAGGAGAATCATGAGTACTTTCGACGATCTGATGGGCAATTCCCAGTCCGGCAAAAAGCCCAGCTTCTATACGGCAGATGACATCGACAAAGCCCGCAAACGCATGAACAAATTCGGCGGGACACTTTTAGAGAACCTTCGGATCGTAACCGGCCGCGACGCGAGCTACAACATGGATCTTCAGAAGGAGATTTCCAACCTGAATGAAAACCTGCTGAAGGATTTCGGCGCGCTGCAGCAGATGAATATTGAGAATGCAAAGGCGGTCCAGAACCTGTCCGGCGGACAGGTGGATCCGGCTCAGTCAGCCTACGCAAGCGTCTTTTCGGATTTCGGGCTGATGCACGGAACGGCCCAGGAAAACACCGCCGCTGCGGAACCCGCACCGGAACCGGTAGACCTCAGCGCCTTTGACGGGCTTGCCGCAGAAGTCGGGGAAGAGATCTTCGGCCAGGAAGACTTCCTGAAAGCACTCACCATCGCCTTCAAACGTCCCTTTGTCATGCCCGAGAAGGACGGCTTCCCGAAAAACAGTATCTATGTGACCGGTCCGGAAGACAGCGGCAAGCATACCGCGCTTCGGATCATGGTCGAAAAGATGAGCGGACGCCGTATTCTCACAAGCCCGGACATCACGATCGTCGATCTTGCACTCTACCCGAACTCCGGAAATGACAAAGTCTTCCTGCAGGATCTTTATATGGCGCTTCAGAACCGCTCCCAGGTGATTCTGTTCGAAAACTTCGACGCCTGCCACATTTCCTACCTGACTTACCTGATCCAGCTTGTCACGGAAGGCCGCTGCATGCTGTCAGAACGCTACATCCTGCAGAAAGGACAGCTCGTCAACGTCAATACTTCCTTTGCCTCCGAGGCGGTCAGCTCCTTCTCGGCGCGCGGCAAATACCTTATCTTCATCAGCACGAAAGGCGTCGACAAGCTCGCCGGAACGCTCGGCGCACCCTTTGTCAATGCGCTCGGCGATATCTGTGAAACGCAGAAACTTGATGAAGAAAGCCTGAAAAAGGTCTCCAAGGTCCGCCTCAAACTGCTCAAGGAAAAAGCCGAAACACAGTTCGGCTTCAAGCTCAGCGGTGCGGTTTCCGCCTTCCTCGACAACAGCCTGCAGTATGCGGAACGCGGCGCCGGGCTCACCGGAATCCTGCGCTTCTACGACAGCCTCGAAAGAAGCCTCGCAAACCTGCGCCTCCAGGGCAGCTATAAAAAGGATGCGGATCTGGAACTTGCGGTTGAGTCAGGCCGCGTAATCGCCAAAATTGGCTCTGATTCGGTGGATCTTCTTGCGAGTCTTCCAGGCGGCTACCAGGGCGAGCTCGAAAAGGTCAAGGCCGAGATGGCAGACATCGTCGGTCTCAAGAAGATCAAGGAATACATTTTCAGCCTCGAAGAATACTACGCGGTCCAGAAGAAGCGCCGCGAAGAAGGGCTCAAAGTCAGCGAAGTCTCGAAGCATATGATCTTCACCGGCTCTCCGGGTACCGGCAAAACGACGATCGCCCGGATCATCAGCCGTTACCTGAAGGCCATCGGAGTCCTGACAGGCGGCCAGCTCGTCGAAGTCTCCCGTGCGGACCTTGTCGGCCGCTATGTCGGCCACACTGCTCCACTGACAAACCAGGTACTGCAGTCTGCAATCGGCGGTGTGCTTTTCATCGACGAAGCCTACTCTCTGTACCGCGGCAAGGACGACTCCTTCGGCCTTGAGGCCATCGATACCCTGGTCAAGGGCATTGAAGACAACCGGGACAACCTGATCGTAATCCTCGCCGGCTACAGCAAGGAAATGCAGGAGTTTTTAACCGCAAACTCCGGTCTCGAGAGCCGTTTCCCGAACGTCATCGAATTCCCGGACTACACCGGGCAGGAGCTTCTGGATATTGCGAAAATCACCGCGAAATCCAAGGGCTATAAGATTGACGAAGGCGCGGAGATTTCGCTCCTCACCTACTTCAATTTCGTACAGGCCACGCGTTCCGCAACCGCCGGAAACGGCCGTCTTGTCCGCAACAAGATTGAGGAAGCGATCCTCAACCAGTCGCGCCGCCTCGTCGCAGAGCCGGACGCGGATCTGTCACTTCTGACCTCCCGCGACTTTGACCTCTCGGACATCGGCCCGATGGAGGTAACCGTCCCGGAAACGGAACCTGCCGAATGATAAAAAGGACCTCTGTATGAAAAAACACCTTCCAGACGGAAGGTGTTTTTTCATTTCGGTTCTCTGTTCGGATCAGTTCGCCTTTCTGCCTTCGCGCTTGCCGAACTGTACCCAGTGCTGCAGGAGAAGATCCGTGTTGTTTCCGAATGCCGCCCGAAGATCCGCATAACGTGCCGCATAAACAGAGGGGTTGAATTCGTTGGAATAATCCACGCCGCCGTAAACATAGGTCCCGGCTGCAGCGCCCTTCGCTGTCCGGTTCTCGCGTTTGCCGAACTGCACCCAGTGCTGCAGGAGAAGATCCGCATTGTTCCCGAACGCTGCCCTAAGATCCGCATAGGCATTGGCATAATAGACCGGATCGAATTCGTTTGTGTAGTCCACGCCGCCGTAGACATATCTGGTATTTCCCTTGTTGTCCGTACTCTTTCCGCTGTCTTTGTTTTCGGTGTTTCCGTTATTCCGGTTCGCATTCGGATCCTTTGCCGTCCGGTTCTCGCGCTTGCCGAACTGCACCCAGTGCTGCAGCAGCAGGGATTCATTATTCCCAAAAGCTGCCCGAAGATCCGCATAACGGTTCGAATAATACACCGGATCAAACTCATTCGTATAATCTACGCCGCCGTAAACGTACTTTTTGCTTCCGCTGTTTTCATTGCTTTTCCCGCTGTCATTTCCTGCAGTGCTGCCTGTGTTCTGTCTCGCATTCGGATCTTTCGCAATCCGGTTTTCACGCTTTCCGAACTGCACCCAGTGCTGTAAAAGAAGCGCTTCGTTGTTTCCGAATGCCGCCTTCAGGTCCGCATAGCGGTTCGAATAATACACCGGATCAAACTCATTCGTATAATCCACGCCGCCGTAAACATATTTTCCAGAGGATCTGCCCGATCCGCTTCCGGATGCCTGATTCGCATTCGGGTCCTTCGCAGTCCGGTTTTCACGCTTGCCGAACTGTACCCAGTGCTGTAAAAGAAGCGCTTCGTTGTCTCCGAATGCCGCCTTCAGGTCCGCATAGCGATTCGAATAATAGACCGGATCGAATTCATTTGTATAATCCACCCCGTTATAAACATAACGTGAAAGAGCCGGTGCCGAAGACTGCGCGGAACTCGTGCTCTGCATACCGACAATCAGGTTGCTTCCGTCCGTGATCCGATTGAGAATTGTGCCGACTTGCTGTGTGTGATATACCGGAACGCCGGCTGCAGAGAGACGCTGAATGCCAGGCGCCGTCGCAGATGCGTTGAAACGGTTGTCGCTGACAAAAGCCTGTACCGGACTTGCCGCACGGATGAATTCATTGCAGGTAGAGGTTCGGGAGCCGTGATGGCTGACTTTCAGGAAATCCACGTTGATATTCACGCCGGCATTGACCATCGCCCGCTCAGCCGGCATTTCCGCATCACCTGCCAAGAGGTAACTCTTCCCGCCGCCGGTCACTTTAATCCACAGGCTCTGGTTGTTGGTCGCGCCTGTTGTCGTAAAGCCGAAAACAGTATTCGGCCCGATGATTTCCGCTGTAGCTGTTCCAAACTGGAATACCCGCTGACTCCGGGCATCTACAACCGGGATGCCTCTTGCTCGGGCATAATTCAGGTTCTCTTCCACCTTGCGTCCGTCAATATAGACATCCGAATGCCCCGCAAGATCCACATACACCGCACTGACAAGTCCCGCATCGATCAGCGGTGCAAGTCCGCCCGCATGATCAGAATGCTGGTGTGTCAGAAGGACCGGTATCGCTCCGGCGCCTTTCTCCCGAAGGAGCTGGATCACATTATATACGGAATCCGACTCGGCGCAGTCCACAAGAAGATACTGTCCGCGCGACTCCAGAAGTGTCGCATCGCCGAACCCGACATCAATATGTGTCACTGCGAGCTCATTTGAGACATTACCAACATTGACCTTGAAATCGTAGCTTGTGACGGTTCCGTCGTTGTTGTACATTTTGATGGTTGTGTTGTATTCACCGGTCGCGCCGCCATGATCCGCTGCACTGATATCCGCCCGGATAATGTGGTTTCCGGTATCCACGGAAGCTGCCGTCACCAGAAGATCATCCTGACCGTTCGCTGTCGTCCAGGTTACTGCTTCAGCCGCTTTTACACCGCTCTCCGAACGGTAGCTCAGCGCCGTCTGATATCCGCTCGCCGAAACATTGTTCACAGCAGGAATTTCCAGAGAAGCTGCCGCAGACGGGACCATGACATAAGCCCAGTTTTCCATTGCATCCCCGAAATTCGCCGGGTGATTGCCGTTTGCATCCTCCGGAACCACATGAATCTCATAGGCACCGGTTTCATTATTATGATCCGCCGTACTGATGTGGCAGGAGTACGTCCCGTTTGACCCACCCGCTGCAGTCCACCGAAGATCATCCTGTCCGTTTGCCGTGGACCAGACCGCGACATTGACGCTTCGAATCCCGGTTGCCGAAACCACTTTGGCCGTCAGGTCAAATCCTTTGGAATTCAGATTGCTGATCCGAATCTCCCAGCAGGTCAGTACATCACAGGCAGTATGCCCGAAAAGCCCGACCGGAATTCCGCTTACATCCGATCCTGTATAGGCCTCCACTGTATACTCATAAGTCCGGCCGTCCACGGCAGTCGTATCGGTATAGGCAGTCGTATTCGCATCCACTGTGGCGAGCTTCGTATAGCCGGACGGCCCGTTGAATGAGGCATTGCCGTTGTCATCGTACACTGTGATTTTGTAAGTGTCCGAGCCGGATGCCCGATAAACATTGTAGCCCTCCGCGCCGGAAACCGCCGCCCAGCTGATCGTCATCTGTCCCGGCCCGCCGGATGTCAGCGATAAAAGCTGCGGCTTCGGGATTGCTGCTGCCTTTGCGAAGACAGCAAGAAACGCGGCTGTTACCACAAGAGCCGCGCTGAGACTGATCGCCAATATCAGTTTTTTCTTCATGTCCTGTTTTTCCTTCCGAGATCAATTTGATTCAGGTGCTCCGTTATCGTACCGTACCAATTACTCCCGGAATTCGCATCACTCTTGCCCATACATCCTGCTGAAAGTCTTATAACGGCACCCTTTTTCATCTGTCACTATCATACATCGATTTCCTTTGTTTTACAAGAAATTTTCCCATTTTCGCGAAGATTTTTCCGTTCGTTTTCTGTCGGCTTTCGTACCCTTGACGGACGCCTTCTCTTCGTTTATAATGGGAACATCGAAATACTTTCAATAAAGGTGCATTATGAGAAAACTATTTGAGGAAAACAACTTTACAGTTTTTTACATTGTCCTTTTTGCTGTGATTTTTCCTTTGTTTATAACCAACTACTATTACAACATCCAGATAAGCAAAAGTCTGTTTTTTATGATTCTGACGATGGTTTTTTTCGTAGTGGTGCTGGTTCTTGCAGTGCTCAGCTTCAATCTGGCTGACGTTGGGAAAAAGCTTTCGACGCCCGTTTTCCTCTTTTTCTCCTTCTTTATGCTCTGCGCCTTTCTCTCGGCTATGTTCTCTCCCTACCGGAACCTAGCCTTTACCGGAAAGAACAGCCGCTACATCGGGTTTCCCTTCCTGATTAGCTGTATTTTCTGCCTGGTCATCCCAGTTATGACACCCAAACTGGAGGCGCGGAAGCTCCACCTTCCTTTCCTGATCGGGGCGGTTCTGGTCTCTGCCATCGGGATGCTGAATTTCCTTGATCTGGACATTTTCGGACTGGTTTCCGCCGTCCCCGAAGCACTTCGGGGTCGCTATCTCTCAACAATTGGCTACGTCAATTTCTTTTCGGAATACATCAGCCTGATGTGCATCCTTGGCTGCGGCTATTATTGCCTTTCCCGGGAGCGCTATATTCTCCCGGTGCTGTTTCTCCTGTACCTGATGTTGATCCTCACGAACAGCGACGGCGGTATTCTGGCTTTTGCGGCCGGTGTACTGCTCTCTCCGGTCCTGCTGCGTAAAGATAGAAAAGCACTCCTTCGTCTTCCCATCGCTTTGGCGCCGTTTGTGCCAGCCTTAGGAGCAGCTCGCCTGATTTTTGAATTCTATCCTGTTCATATGGCGCCGGAAGGGGTCGTAAACCTGCTGATTCAGCCGTATTTTCTGATCGCGGCCGCTGTTTTTATCGTGCTTCTCGTGCTTCTATGTATCCTTCTCGACAGGTTCACACAACCGGAACGGGAAGGCGTCAGTAAAATATTCCTGATTTCCTGGCTCTCTTTCCTCGGCCTGTGCGTCCTTGCGGTGCTGGTCCTACTTATCCTTTCCAACAACGGTGTCCTTCCCGAGAACGCCCTGACCTTCGGAGATTCGTTTGCAAATAACCGGGGTTATATCTGGACCCGGCTTCTTAAGATTTTTGCAGAAGCACCTTTCGTGAGAAAGTTGACCGGTTACGGCCCGGATACTCTCAAGGCACTGCTTGTCGAAAAACTCGGAAACGAAATGACGCAGGTAACCGGACAGATTTTTGACAGCGCACATAACTGCTTCCTGCAGTATCTTCTGACAGTCGGCATACTCGGAACAACGGGCCTCTTCGCGGGATTCGGCATAATTCTGGTCCGTGCTTTCCGTAATCCCGAACCGGACACGCTGCCGTTTCTGCTGGCGCTTGTAGTCTATATTCTGCAGTCTTTCTTTGTCCCCTCTCAGCCGATGGTCACACCCTTCTGCTTCCTTTTTGCGGGCCTCGTGTTGAATGGACTTCAGGTGCATGAACTCGGAGAAACAGAATATAAAAAGCCGAAAGAAACGGAGGTGGAAAACCCGAAGTAAA
>CADCPV010000019.1 GCA_902803345.1 uncultured Eubacteriales bacterium
GTTGCCCAGGGAAGTTCTGCCGGATCGCCGTCAATGAAGCGCTCCAGCTCGTCCTGCAGATCGTCGTCCATCTTCTCTCCTTCATAGTTCAAAAGCTTGATGCCGTTGTCATAGAAGGGGTTGTGGCTTGCGGAGATCATGACGCCGCAGTCGAAATCTTCGGTTCTGGTGATATAGCTGACGCAGGGCGTCGTCGTGACGTGCAGAAGATACGCGTCGGAACCGGATGAGGTGATGCCGGACGCCAGCGCATTCTCATACATGTAGGAGGAGCGGCGGGTATCCTTGCCGATGACGATCCTGGCCGGCTCGCCGTTATGCTGCTTTTTGTAATACCATCCCAGGAAACGTCCTGTCATAAATGCGTGCCATGCGGTCAGGTCTTTGCCGGCCATTCCGCGGAATCCGTCAGTACCGAAATATTTGCCCATATCGGAGTCCTCTTTTCTTTAAAATTCGATGGAAATCATCCTGTTTTCAGAAAAATAATCCTGCGATATTATACTACCGACATCCTGCATCTGTCAATTTATTTTTTACAAATTTGTTACGGAATTGGTAAGGATAAGTTAAAACACGGGAGATATTGAATTCGCAGGTAAAATAGTGTAAAATCGTGGGGAATGAAGGGAGAAAAACCGCATGGCCTTTGACGGAATTCTGGTCCGCGCGCTTCAGTGGGAACTGCAGAAAGCGCTTTCGGACGCACGTGTGAATAAAATCGCCCAGCCGGAAAAAGAAGAACTGCTTGTGACCTTTAAAACACCGAATGGTCTGAGCAGGCTTCTCATGTCCGGCTCCGCTTCGCTGCCCTTTCTGTATCTCACGGATGAGAATCTTCCGAGTCCGCAGACCGCTCCTGCCTTTACGATGCTTCTCAGAAAGCATATCGGGTCCGGACGCCTGATCGCGGTCACGCAGCCGGGACTCGAACGCGTTCTGGACTTTCTCTTTGAAGCGCCGGACGAGATGGGCGATATCGGTGAAAAGCATCTTATCATCGAACTCATGGGGAAATACAGCAACATTATCCTGACGGACGGGGACTACACGATTTTGGATGCGATTCGCCGTGTTCCGCCGAGCCTGAGTTCGGTCCGGACCGTGCTCCCGCAAAAGCCCTGGTTCATTCCGAAAACACAGGAGAAAAAGGAACTTTTAGAGGAGAACTTTGATTCTTTCCGGGAAGCCCTTCCGGATACCGACACCCTTCCCGAAGCACTCTCCCGCCGCTATACGGGCATTTCAATCCAGTCCGCCTCCGAATTTGTCTATGAAAACGGTTTTGACGCTTCTTGTCCGATTTCCGCTCTCACTGCAGATGAAAAAGACCGTTTTTCGGAAGCTGTGATGGCTTTTAAGCAGAAAATCCTCGACGGGGACTTCTCTCCCGCCATTTCGTACGAACAGGGAATACCGGTTTCCTTCTCCGCAATGGGCCTTCCCAGCTATCAGGCACGCAGAGATTCCGGCGTGACGGTACAGTCTTTTGACTCTCCGAGTGAAATGCTGCGCCATTATCTCTCCGAGAAGAATACCGCTGTCAACATGCGCCAGCGTTCGGCGGATCTTCGGAAGATTACGGAGACGCTTCTCACGCGTCAGAGCCGCAAGCTCGATCTGCAGCGGCGTCAGATGAAGGATACGGAAAAGACGGAGAAACTGAAGCTGTACGGTGAGCTCCTGAATGCCTACTCCTATTCGCTTCCGGTCGGAGAAAAATCCGTGACGGTGCAGAATTACTATACCGGGGAGGATCTTGTGATTCCGACTGATCCGGACCTTTCGATCGCGGACAATGCCAAAAACTATTTCGAACGCTACGGAAAGCTGAAACGGACCGCAAAAGCCCTTTCTGAACTGATTCCGGAAACTGAGGCGGAGCTTCTGCACCTGAGGGAGATCCTGCGTTCGATCGACCAGTGCACGGATCCGGATACGCTCTCGGAGATCCGCGAGGAAATGGCTCAGGCCGGCTATGTAAAACGGAATGTCCGGAAAAAAGGACGGAAAGAGAAAATCGTCTCCGAACCCTACCGCTTCCGCTCTTCCGACGGCTTTGAAATCCTGGTCGGGAAGAACAACCTGCAGAACGACCGGCTCACCTTCCGGATTGCGGAAAACGCCGATATCTTCATGCATGCCAAAAACATGCCCGGATCTCATGTCATTATCCGTACCGGCGGACGGGAGGTCCCGGACCGGACCTATGAAGAAGGAGGCGCGCTTGCGGCCTGGTTCTCCGAAGGCCGGAATTCCGAAAAAGTTGAGATCGATTATGTAAAGAAAAAAGAAGTAAAAAAGCCGGCCGGTGCCAAGCCGGGCTTTGTCGTCTACTACACGAACTATTCCCTGATGGCTGTTCCCGACATTTCGGCAATCGAACGGATTTCCTGAACCGAATCATTTGACATTCCGGCTGTGATCGGTTAAAATAAATAAAGATATGACCTTAAAACATTCATCATTCCGTACAGAGGAGGCTTTCCTTTATGAATGATTTACAGAAAAAATGGCTGATCACAGGCGGTGTTTTCCTCGCTGCCGTTGCCCTGACAGTGCTCGCCGCGCTCGGCATCTCCAGAATGACCGGCACCAAACGAAGCGAGGAACCGGAGACCGAAATTGCCGGATCGACGGAACCTTCGGAGACGGAAGCTCCGGAAACAGACACCACCGAAGCCGAACAGACGGAACCGTCAAGCACGGAGCCTGTGACAGAGCCTTCCACCGAAGAGACTTCGTCCGAAGAGGAAACCGAAAGCACTGAGCCTGAAACCGAGCCGCCGCAGCCGGTCCGGGAGATTCACAGGCTCTCCGCCGAGGAAATTGCAGAGATCCGGGCGAACTACTCCGATACCGAACAGGGCTTCTACATCAGCGGATCAAGTGACCGCGATGACCAGAACCGGGCAAATTCCTGCGTCACGAGAGACAACCTTCTGAACTCTTCGATCGGAAACGTTGTGATCTTCGGACCCGAAACCGAACAGCCGACCGTGTATTTCAGCTTCATCCTGACCAACGAATTCGCGCCGAACACTGAGGACCTTCTGAACATTCTCTCCAACCTGAATGTCAAGGCGCTGTTCCTGACCGACAAGCCCTATGTCGAGCACAACCTCGGCCTTGTACAGCGGATGATCGCGGAAGGCCATGAAATCGGTTCGATCGGAAGCTCGCTTCCGGACGGCGGTCTTGTCAAGCTCGGCCTGGAAGCCATGACGGAAGACATCTATAATTTCCACACTTTCATGCAGGAGACCTGCGGCTACAACATGCGGAAATTCTATTTCAGCTATGATGTGTATACGGAGCAGGCCGTTGCAGCGGTTGTCAAGATGGGCTACCAGGTTGTCTTCTACAGTGCCAATTACGTGGACTACGATCATTACAAGAATATCGACGTCAACAACCTTCTGGTCTCTTTGGAGTATCAGCTGCATCCGGGCTGCATCTATTCCCTGCATACGACAAACCGGGCTTCGATCGAAGTCATGCCGCAGATTGTCCCCTACCTGTGGGAGAAAGGATACACGATCGGAAAGCTGCCGTAAGCCCGTTCGACCGGCTGTTCGAGAAAATTCAAAAAATCGAACATACTTTCCGAACTTTTGTTTGCTTTTTTCGAAAAGCTGTGCTATAATGAACGCGGAGAATAAAATCTCCGCGTTCATTTATTTGTTTTCGGAACGCCAATTCTTCGTTCCGCATAAAAACAGGATGGGAGAAATGCTATGGGCAATGGAAACATCACCGACAAGCAGCTGGAAATTCTGAAATATATGGAATCGGAATGCCTGAGGAAGGGCTATCCGCCGTCAGTCCGGGAGATCTGCCGGGCTGTCAATTTGAGCTCCACCTCTTCCGTGCATGCGCATCTGAATTCACTGGAGAAAAACGGCTATATCCGCCGCGACCCGACGAAGCCCCGTGCAATCGAGATTCTGGATGAAAGTTTCCAGATGGTCCGTACAGAGACCGTACCGATCCCCGTTGTCGGCCGTGTTGCCGCCGGAGAACCGATTCTCGCCGAGGAAAACATCAGCTCCTATTTCCCGATTCCGGCAGACTACCTTCCCAAGACCGCAAATGACATCTTCGGTCTCGAGGTACAGGGGAACAGCATGATCAATGCCGGTATTTTCGAGCATGACATTCTGATTGTCGAGTCGCAGAATACCGCCCGGAACGGCGAGATCGTCGTCGCGATGATTGATGATTCCGCGACAGTCAAAACCTATTACAAGGAAAAAGGACACTACCGTCTGCAGCCGCAGAATGACGAAATGGACCCGATTATTGTTGACAACGTGGAAATTTTAGGCCGGGTACGCTCTCTCTTCCGCCCCGCTGTTTTCTGATTCGGTCAGCCAAAGGAGTTTCATGAATATGATTAAGCTTGCTGTAGACCTGAAGGGTGCAGACCGCCCGCAGGAAGAGCTTTTACCCGGCGTTTTCCGGATTCTTTCAGAGGATCCGGAACTTTTCTGTTATCTTCTTGGTGACAGGGAAGTGGTCGAAGGCTTTTTCGCAGAGAACCCACTCCCGGAAGGCCGTTATGAAATCGTGGATTCACCGGATGCTGTTACGAATCATGACAATCCGGTCGATGCAATCCGTAAGAAACCGGATTCCTCGCTGATGAAAGGCATTGCGCTCTGCAAATCCGATCCTTCGATCAGCTGTTTTGTCTCCTGCGGTCCGACCGGCGCCCTGTTTGTCTCTGCAATCATGGTGCTCGGACGCATCCCGCATGTGACCCCGGTGCTCCTCTGTGAAGTCATCCGGGACGACGGCGTCCGCCTCTGCATTTCAGACTGCGGTGCGAACATTGACTGTCCGGAAGACAAGCTTGTGACCTTCGCCCGGATGGGCAAGGTTTATATGCAGTCCCGCGGCGCAGAAAATCCCCGGATCGCGCTTCTTTCGAACGGTTCCGAGGACAGTAAGGGCAATGAACTCGTGAAGAAAGCCAATAAGCTTCTTCGGGAGCAGCCGGGCCTGAATTTCGTCGGCAATCTTGAGGGCACCGATGTGCTCCGCTCCGATGCGGACGTACTGGTCTGCGAAGGTTTTGCGGGCAACATTCTCCTGAAGACGATGGAAGGCGCCGCAAAATCCGCCGTTGCCCATGCTGTCAAGGCTGCAGAGAAGCTTCCGGAGCCCGCGCGTACCGAGATGCTTCAGTCCCTCCGGGAAGTCTACCTGAATTACGACTACAACTCTTCCGGCGGTGCGGTGCTTTTAGGCGCGAACACCCCGGTTGTAAAGGGCCACGGCAGTGCAGATGCCGATACACTGACAGCGATTCTGCAGATCGCCGCAGAGATCGGAAAAAAAGATCTCAATGCCCGGATCCGGGAAGAATTCGCATAAATAAAGTGAGCCGCATATCGGCTCACTTTATTTATGTGTCCATCCACTCCCTGTAGGTCATCGCATATACGAGGTCGCTGTAGTTTTTATCATTCAGCCGGTCTGAGAAGAGATTCTCGTTTGTGTGATGATAACGGAATCCGCACTTTTCAATCACACGGCGGGACTGTGCATTACTGTCATAGCAGCTGCACCAGACCTGGTCGGCATCTAAATCTTCGAATGCACGCTGAAGAAGTGCTCTCACTGCTTCCCCCGCATATCCGTTTCCCCAGTAAGGGCGCCCGATCCAGTAACCGATTTCGAAATTTGCGGACATCCCGGCCGCATGCCGCGAATTGGACATGATCTCGCAGCAGCCTAAAAGTGTTCCGTCAGATTTTCGTGTGATCTTATAACATTCTTCTTTCTGCAGCACGTTTCGGATGGTTTCTGCAGCTTCTTCCGTATTCTCCGGCGCCTTCCATCCGCCGCACATCTTCCCGATATAGGGGTCTTTTGCTAATTCATACTCTTCCGGCGCGTCCTCTTCTGTCCAGTGTGACAGAAGAAGCCGTTCGGTTTCAATGATTCTCTCCGTCAACTTCGTTTCCCCCGAAGCTTTCGCTTTCGTAATCTATCCCCATCGCTTTCAGCATTTCCTGCATCCGTTCAACCGGGAAGGGCGGATTTGCCACCGGCTTCATCGCAATCGACATCAGTTTCAGCGGGTTGTCGTCGGCTGCAATACGGTTGGAGCTCAAGGTTCCGCAGAGCCTGCAGCGGTGAATGAGCGCCCATTCGCCGTCTTTCCGGACCCACACTGCGATCGGGTCCATGAGTCCGCCGCATTCCGCATCCCGGTCTCCCGGAACTGTATCCAGATGAACGCTTGAGAGGCAGTTCGGACAGTGATTCCGATGTCCGGTGCCGGCATTTTCCGGCCGGACTTCGCGTCCGCAGTTTTTGCAGACGAACACTTCTTCCGAACGATGGGTCATATAGTAACCCTTTTCCTTCTCTGTATTTTTCTTCTTTCCGCTCTTATAAACAGCCATCTCAGAATTCCTTCGGATCTACGCGCTTTCCGTCTCTCCAGATGCGTTCCAGATCATAGAACAGCCTGTCTTCCCGGTTGAAGATGTGGATAATCACATCATTGTAATCAAGAAGAATCCAGCGTTTGGTGCTGTAGCCTTCGATCGCACGGCGCTCATAGCCGGCACGTCCGAGCGCCTCATCCACTGCATCCGAAAGCGCTTCCACCTGACGTTCATTGTCGCCGCTTGCGATAATAAAATAATCTGCGATGACGCTGACTGCAGTAATATCCAGCACACTCACATCAGAGGCTTTCTTATCCTCCAGAGCGTCACAGGCGAGTCTGACCATTTTCTGAATGTCGTTCATCAATTACTTCTCCGTTTCTGTTTTCTTCTTATCCACAAGCCTCTGATACCAGTGGAAAACTTCTTCTGTCATCGGATCGATATCATCCGGCGATTTCTGCAGCAGGTATCGGTACGTATCCCGTGAAATCATCAGTACCGTTCTGTCCAGATCCACATAGGCTTCTTTTCGGATCTCCGGCAGGTTCTCTGCCTTATACCGGAACGGTTCAATATAATCCGCAACAAAAATGATTTTTTCAAGCGTACTCATATCGGGCCGGCCGGTCGTATGATTTGTGATCGCCGAAAGCACGTCCGGGTCTTTGATTCCGTATTTGTCTTCCGCAAGATATGCTCCCATCTTCGCATGAAGAAGCGTCGGATTCCGGCGCTCCGTCTTGTTGACCGGGACGCCCCACTTCTCACAGAGCTTCACACGCTCCCCGTCCGGAATGCTTTTCGCGCAGTCATGCAGAAGCCCTGCGACATACGCGAGCTCCATGTCCGCATCCCAGCGCATGGCAAGGCTGCAGGCAGTAAATGCGACGGAAAGCGTATGCTGGTAACGCTCCTTGTCCAGCTCCTTTTTCAGGCTCTTCTTGATGCTGAGGTACTTTTCCTGCTGAATCAAAATCCGGGTCTCCTGTTATTCCGCTTTCTTCACGGCTTTGGGCAAAACAATCTTCCGGTCTTCGGGCTTCTTTGCCTGACGGTACAGGACAATCTTCTTGCCGATTACCTGCACGACTTCCGAGCGCGTGCGCTCTGCCAGCATTTCTGCGATCTCCCGCGGATCATCCATGCAGTTTTTCAGCACGCCGACCTTGATCAGTTCATTGGCCTCGATCGCTTCATTCACCGCATCCGTAATGCCGGGCGTCATGCTGTCCTTCCCAACATTGATGACCGGATCAAGCTTCATCGCAAGAGACTTCAGATACGCCCGCTGTTTGCTTGTCAACATATATTTACTCCGTTATTTATAATAGTCAAATGAGTGTCCGTACATCCGGACCGTGTCGCCGTCCTGAATCCCCAAAGCCTCTAATTCTTTCAGGATTCCGGC
The DNA here is from genome assembly GCA_902803345.1 of uncultured Eubacteriales bacterium. Next base: position 7,816 of record CADCPV010000019.1, read on the forward strand.
GTCTTTCAGGAATTTCTGGAAGAACTGGAATCCTTTTTCCGAATCGAGGTTCGTATAGCCGAGCATCTTCTCGATCCGCGGGCCTTCGACCACATATTCACCGTCTTCGTTCTTCTGTACAGTATACGGAAGATTCGCCGTCGAGTCAACCTCGTATTCGAATTCCGGCTCGTAAATTTTCATTTCCCGCGGAAGCTCCGCAAGCTTTTTCTGAATGCAGGACAGAAGTTCCTTCGTGCCTTCCCCTGTCACCGCGGAAATCGCGAAAACAGGACAGCTTTCAGTCTCATATTCCCGGCGGATCCTTGAAACCGGATCTTCGACGCCTTCCGCGGAAACAATTGCATCACACTTGTTTGCAACAATGATCTGCGGCTTCTTCATGAGTTCCGGATCATATTTCTCCAATTCTTCATTGATGGCACGAATGTCCTCGATCGGGTCGCGCCCTTCTGTGCCGGCTGCATCTACAACATGCAGAAGAAGCTTGCAGCGGTCAATATGGCGCAGGAATTCATGACCGAGTCCGATGCCTTCCGATGCGCCTTCAATCAGCCCCGGAATGTCAGCCATGACAAAGCCATCTCCGGATCCGAAATCCACGACGCCGAGCACCGGATTCAGGGTTGTAAAATGATAATTAGCAACTTTCGGCCGCGCATTTGACACCGCGCTGATCAGGGTCGACTTCCCGACATTCGGAAACCCGATCAGCCCGACGTCCGCAATGACCTTGAGTTCCAGCGTAACCCAGAGCTCTTTGGCAGGTCCGCCCGGCTTTGCGTACTTCGGGATCTGCATCGTGGAGGTCGCGAAATGCATGTTTCCGACGCCGCCCTTGCCGCCTGAAAGAACTACCTGGCGCAGGTTTTCGCCGGACATGTCCGCAATGACTTTTCCGGATGCTTCGTCCCGGATAATGGTGCCTTCCGGAACCCTGATAATGAGATCTTCGCCGTCCGCGCCGTGCATCCGTCGCTTTCCGCCCTGTTCTCCGTCCTGTGCGCTGTATTTCCGCTGATGCCGGAAGTCTCCGAGCGTATTCAGGCCTTTTTCAACCTGGAAAATAATATCTCCGCCCCTTCCGCCGTCTCCGCCGTCCGGGCCGCCGTTTGCCACGTACTTTTCTCTTCGGAAACTGACATGGCCGTCGCCGCCCTTGCCGGAACGGATATAGATTTTAGCATGATCTGCAAACATATCTTTTTCTCCATATAACGCGTGGGTGAATTCGATTATCGCCTGAAACCAACCCGAGCCGAGGGTTATCGCAGTTCTTCCGAGGTGACCTGGAACCGTCACCGAGGGGGAACTGCGATCCCGCAGGCGAGTGATTCGAAAAGGGGCCTCATGATCCTGAGGCCCCTTCACTCCATGCTCTTTACTGGATTACTCGGCGACCCGGTCAGCCACTTCGTAAACAGAACATTTCTTCTTGTCTCTGCCGAAACGCTCGAAACGTACCACGCCGTCCTTCAGGGCGAACAGAGTATCGTCGCCGCCGATGCCGACATTGGTGCCGGGATGGATCTTGGTCCCGCGCTGTCTGTAAAGAATGTTGCCGGCCTTGACAAACTGTCCGTCAGCCCGCTTCGCGCCAAGGCGCTTGGACTCGGAATCACGGCCGTTCTTGGTGGAGCCGACGCCCTTCTTATGAGCAAATAACTGAAGATTCATCTGTAACATGATCTTACACCTCCTCGAA
>CADCPV010000020.1 GCA_902803345.1 uncultured Eubacteriales bacterium
ACTCCCGTAGCAACTTCCATCGGCTTCAAGGTGAAACGCAGTGACGGACAGTACCTGACCTTCAGCGGCAGCGAAACCTTAACCGTTGCCACGAACGGTCAGCGCGCTGTGGTGCGTACGAACACGAAAGACAGCACAGCCTACACGGTTACTTATGTGGATGACAACGTGGACATGGCGGATATCGGCAACTGGACAACATTGATCCATGGCCTGCAGAAGTATGCTTCTGACGGTACGGAGTACACCTATACCATCGAAGAACTAAAGAACGCCGATGGGAAACCGGTCGACAGCGAGGGAAATGTCATTGAAAACTGTCTCGTTTCCGTGACAGAGAACAGCGGCGCCTTTATCATCAGAAATGAGAAGATTTCCACTTCGCTTGCTATTCAGAAGAGTTTTGACGGCACTGTTGAACTGACTGATGAGCAGAAGCAGAAGATTACCTTCAAAGTGACAGGAAAGTTTAACGGAACGACGGAGGAAACAAGAACATTCACTTACGGTCTTGACGGTATCACGGTTAACAATGAACAGCAACAGCAGGATGTATATAAGTGGAATAATGGTGTCCTGATCATTAAGGGAATTCAGCCCGGAGAATATACTGTCAGTGAGCAGAATGACGGCGTCACGACAATCTTTGATGACGACACTTCCGGCAGGTATACACACAGCAGAACCTTTACTGTCGGGACGACAGAACCAACAACAGATTCGGCATCGGTCATCGTATCAGCGGGAGAACGGTCGGATGTTTTCATCACGAATACCTATGATGATGCTGCCGGAGCGCTGGAGATTACCAAAGTAGTTACATACAATGGCCAGCCGGTTGCCGAGTCGTCAAGCGCCTCTCCGGTAGACGGAACCTACAAATTCAAGATTTATCAAGAAGACGGAACAACAGAAGTTACGACGAAAGCGGACGGAACTTCAATCGGTCCTGTTCAGATCAAATTTGTAAACGGCAAGGCAACAGATCCGGCTGACGGTAAGGTGATTGTCAGAGGCCTGGAACCCGGAACCTATGTAATCAGGGAAGAGACGCCTTCGAATGGGACGACACTGGTTTCGGCGAAACGCGGTGACGATGATACATCTGCAGTAAGCGGAAATGCGGTAACGGTAGTGGTAACACCGGGTGAAACAGCTGCTGCAACAGCCCAGGCGACCTTTACCAATAATCTGACCTCTGTCGATCTTCAAATTATTAAGATCGATGAGACTACGAGAGAACAGAGTACTCCGACCAAACTGCAGGGCGCTCAGTTCCAGCTGTTTAAGTATACGGTTTCGGATGGAAGTTCAAACGGAAGCTATACTGTTTATCCGAATGAATCTGGCAGCGTAAAGACAACGGAAACGGATGGAACGCTCAGTTTTGAGGGCCTCCCGGATGGACAGTATAAGATAAGTGAGAAGAAACCCCCTGACGGCTATCTGAAGACAGGAAACAATGATATCTATTTTGATATTGTTCAGGGAACGCTTACCAGATATGGGAGTGAGTATTCCGGTTCAGAAAGAGATCCCGCCGATGCAATTACAGGTGAAGCCAATATGATTACCTATGAGAGCGACAATCATGCATTCATCGTAGGCAACACCCCCGGAACAGAACTCCCCAAGACAGGCGGAATCGGCACCACGCTCTTCACCGCCCTCGGCGGGCTGATGATGGGCACGGCAGGCGCAATCCTGACGCTGCGAAAGAAAAAGACAAAAGCATAACATAAGGAAAAGCTGGCCGGCGACGGTCAGCTTTTCCTTATAGATTAATCTTGAAAATTAGCTGAAATGATGTATAATATAATCAGCTAATAAAGGAAGGAATGATTGCTATGGTGGGTGCGATGGCGACAGCCACAGAGATGAAGAACAATTTCGGGAAATATCTCAACCTTGTAATGAACGGGGAAGAAGTGATTGTTACGAAAAACGGACGTGAGGTCGGACGTTTTATCCCGCGGGATACAGCAGTCAGTTACCTTACTGATTCATTGACGGGAATTCTGAAAAACGACAGCAACATCGATACAGAGAGAGTGCGGAGGCTGAACGAGAAATATGCGGCTGCTGATTGACGGGAATATCGTTCTGGATGTACTTCAAAACCGCGAACCGCATGTTAAAAACTCTGCAAAAGTATGGAAACTTTGCGAGACAAATCAGGCAGAAGGCTATATTTCCGCTTTAACATTTGCAAATCTTGTCTATATTATGAGAAGAGAACTCAATGCTGAGGCAATTGAACAGACGCTTAGAATTCTCATGCTGATCTTCCGCTTTGCGGAACTGAATGAATCGGATCTCCTGAAAGCGGCAGAAGCCAGGTGGAATGACTATGAAGATGCGCTGCAGGCTGCTGCGGCTGTAAGAATACATGCTGATTACCTGATCACGAGAAACGGAAAAGATTTTCAGGAAAGTGAAGTTCCGGCCATCTCACCGGAGGAATACTGCAGCATCGTGATGGACGGTACCGGTCCTTAAATGGTTGAGAATGCTGGCTGTCGCGGGGCTTCGGTGAAAGAGGAAAGATGTGGTGTTTTCCGTGGGTAAAGGAAACCGCCCCGGTGAGAGATCACCGAAGCGGGTGTAAGACAGCGTTGGGAGCTTATTCGTTGGTATAGTTGTCGAAATAGCCCTGGATGTAGACAATGGGGGTGCCCTTGTCGCCGGAGCCGGAGGTCAGGTCGCAGAGCGAGCCGATCAGGTCGGTCAGGCGGCGGGGGGTGGTGCCC